>CACZNW010000077.1 GCA_902782595.1 uncultured Methanobrevibacter sp.
CTTGAAGTTTTAAAACACTCCTAGCATATTGTTCAGCAGTAGTTGTTTTACCACACCATTTGGGACCAACAATAAGTACTGCACCAACAACATTCATCCATTGTTCTAATTCCTCATCCAGATATCTATCCATATATTCCATAAAATACCTCCTTTAACTATTTTTTTATAATATATTTAACTATTTTTAGAAAAAATATGGCCTTCAATTAAAAGTATTATTAACAGTAAATATATCAAAAGAGATTTATCAAAGCTTTTAAATTTCCCATTTTATTATAAACAAATCATGCCATCAAGATTATTTTATATACCAATACCATTGCAATTTTTATCACCAACAAAACTTAAAAACCATTTCATAATCATATACACAACAATATATAAACTTCAAACATCCAATATAATATTATTCAAATTAAAGTGATAAAATGACGGAACCAAATAAATCAGAATGGAATAGTAATATCGCGTTTGTTATGGCAATGATTGGTTCCGCTGTTGGACTTGGAAACATCTGGCGTTTTCCGAATGTTTTGTACTCCAACGGTGGAGGGTCATTTATGATTCCTTATATCGTGTCATTATTCCTTTTAGGGATTTCATTTGTCCTTGTAGAATATGCAGTAGGATTCAAATTCAAAAAATCATTGGCACAGATATTATATTTCATTAAAGAAAAATTAGAACCCGTAGCATGGTTTGTTTTGTTGATTGTATTTTTAATAACAACTTACTATGTCTGTGTAGTTGGATGGGATTTTATTTATATTATTTTAAGTTTTACCAAGGCATGGGGCGCAAACCCCGACTTATACTTCGCCAATACTGTTTTACATTCAACAGATTCAATGACCGGAATATTCACAATAGTCCCTAATGTTTTAGTCTCAATTGCAGTAATATGGTTTGTATTATGGTTTATTCTTAAAAGAGAACTGAATGAAGGTATAGGATTTGTAAGCAAACTGCTGCTTCCTATTCTTGCTGCAATTGTAGTCATTATCGTTGCATTTTCCTTGACATTGCCCGGCGCCTCAATCGGTTACAGCCAAATTTTCACACCGGACTGGTCTGCGCTGACTAATCCGAATGTGTGGCTTGCGGCATTCGGACAGATTGTATTTTCACTGAGTTTGGGTATGGCAATTGCCCTGACATATGCAAGTTACCTTCCAAAAGGTTCAAAACTGGTGGACAATGCCATTGTAGTTGCGTTTTCAAATTCAGGATTTGAAGTGTTTAATTCAATAGGAATCTTTTCAATTCTTGGTTTTATGGCACTGACATCCGGAATTCCATTCAATGAACTTGTAACTGAAGGAACCGGACTTGCATTTGTAGTTTTCCCACAGGTATTCAATGTTATGGGGCCGTGGTCATCAGTTATTGCACCGCTGTTCTTTTTATGCATTCTATTTGCAGGAATCACCTCCGCAATGGCGCTTCTTGAAGGAGTGTGCTATTCAATTTCAGAAAAATTCCTTATTGATCGAAAAAAGACCGCAACTGCCGTTTGTATTGTCGGATTTTTAATTTCAACCATTTTCGCAACCGGCGTCGGAAGTACAATTTTAGGAGTATTTGACACATATCTAAATAACTTCGCATTGCTGTTTGCGGTACTTCTTGAATGCATAATCTTCGGATGGATTTATAAATTTGATGATTTGATTGCCACATTAAATGAGAATTCACGTATCAAAGTGGGTAAAACCTGGAAAACAGTTATTAAATATATTTTACCTGTTTGTATTTTTGGTCTTTGGGCTCAGGGAGTTTATTCAACACTTACCACAGCCGACAGCACCAGTATTACAATAATGATAATACTGACAGTCGTTTTAATTGCCGTTCCCATTATCTTTGCAAAATTACCTGCCCGAAACAAAAATTTCTTCAACATAGAAAATTGATTTAAAATAGCTAAATTGTTAGCTATTTACTTTTTTTATTTTGTTTTAATAAATTGTAGACATTTATAACTTCTTATTTTAAATATTATTAGGTTTAAAGTAATATTACAAACATTAAAGAGGTTATTAAATGATAAAAGTTTCTTCTATAAAACAGCACATGTACTGTCCGATGAAATTATACCACAATATACACATGGACACAAGTCAAAACAAAGACTACCAACTTGCAGTAGAACTTAAAAAGCTTAAAATCGACATTCAGGATCTAATTCAAAAGAATATGCGAAAAATCAAAAAGGACATGGCACTGACCGAAATCGAATCACAACTGTCCCAGAACATTGACCCATATATCAAAAGCACGGCAGAATCCATCAAATCAATGGATTTGAATCTTGAACCGTCACAGATTAACGATATTATTGACAACACATATTTCAACATCAAGATAACAGCACTAAAAACAAAACAGACGATGACCATTCTTGACAAACATGCATTTGAAATAACCGACATGTTTTTCCCGAACTGCATGTACTCATACCTGATTAAAGACAAAACCCTTGAAGTGATTGGAATCTGTGATAAAATCGAAATCGTTGACGGGAAATATTATCCTGTTCTTTTAAAAAGCAGTAAACCTCCGCTTAAGGGAGTCTGGAATCAGGATGCAATTGAACTCGTTGCAAATGCAATACTAATCGAGGAAGAGTTCAAAACAGATGTGTATGTCGGTTTTGTCGACTATGAAAAGATAAATGACAGGCGTCCCGTCATAATGGATGTTGATTTAAGAAAAGCTTATTTTGACATTCTTCGCGAAGTTAAAGAAATCATTGACAACAAAAAAATGCCAAATGTCAAAAAAAGTGATAAAAAATGTGAAAAATGCGAATACAGTGATATTTGCATTAATGATTATTGATAAGGAAAAAACGGGAGTTGAATTAAATAACTCCCTCCATTTTCCTATACGTCCATAAATGTGATTAAAAGCGAATATTGTCTCCCAAACGATTTATATCAAAAACTGCAGTGTCGGCAATTGACATTACCGCCAGTACACCTGCCTGGATAGGGTCAGTGATAATCAAATCAGCATACTCGGTTACGCTTCCAGGCATGTTAAGACAAATCACAATCAAATTACTTTCTTCCTTTACTTTTTTGACTGCATTTGTGATTTCTCCGCCCATCAGCGAACCTGCAAGAACCAGTGCGCTTACACGTGGAAGTCTTGATATTGCTTCAATAGCTTCAGCCAGGTCATGTTCCCCAACCAGAGGAATAGTATCAATACTTATGCGTTCCCCACGTATATTATGTCTGTCGGCTTCTGTGATTGCTCCCATAGCTACCTGAGATACCTGAGCACCGCCACCGACGATAATGATACGTTTTCCGTAAATGTCCAGTTGAGAGCCATGGAGTTCGATTGATTTTACTTCATTAATCTTATTCAAGTCTTCAATTAAATCATCAATATCTCCAACATGCTCCAACTCCAAATTGATGGACCCCATGTTGTTTTTTTCAACAAAAAGGTGAACATAACTAATATTGGCACCGTGAGATGTAATAACATCAGTAATGTCGTCTAAAACACCTTTTTCTTCATAGGATTTGATTGTTAAAGTATAATCGCTCATTTTTCGGCCTTTATTTTATCAAGTTCGGCATGGGCTCTTTTCCACATGCTTAAGAAATTGTCGTTTTTATCGACCGGAATCACTTCAAGACCCAGGTCCTTATGTTCCGGTATCCATTCCTTATGAAATACAGGTATTTCTATTTTAATCGGTTCAGAGGTTTTATTTACAACAATGATATTTCGATAGGGAAAATCCCATTCAACAATATATCCTCCAAGACTTACCATATGATACGGTCGCATAACAAACTTCATAAATAATTCCCTCCTTTTATAATAATCCAATAACAATGGCCAATATTCCAAGCAGTGTAGTTCCCAAAATTGTCGGCAACAATTGCCTGTTTGTAAATACGGGGACGAATGCTGAAAATATTCCCATCATAACTACAAATATCAGCGCCACTGCAATATTCACCAGAATTCCCCATGAAAATATTGTCGGAGGCACTCCGATAAAGAGCACTGAAAAAACTGCTCCAAGTACAAACATGAAAAATCCTCTGGTTATCACGACGACAGCCCTGTATTTGGCTGCATATTCCATATAAGGTCCTTCAATTACATCTGATTTTGCTTTAATAATTGAAAACGGATATTCGTTTAATATAATCATGTAACCTATGAAAAATACGACAGCTGCGATTCCTCCGGCTACGGTAAACAGAAACGGTCCGTGAATCTGCTGGTAAGCTACAATATCTCCAAGAAATATGCTTCGTGCAGCAGTAACCGGTGCAAACAAAGCAAGGTACAATGGAAATGAACCGTAGGTAATCATTCTAAGTGATCTTCTTGCACTTATATCTTCAATGAATGAAAGATTGGAATTGTTGTGAACTGCACCTTTGATTTTATCCGGGAAAGGCATTCTGACAGACATTATTGATTTGGACAGCGCTCCCATCAGCACATAACAGATTTCCTCAACCTTTAAAAATCCGACGATTGACACCAGGCTTGCAAGGGCAGGGATTTTATAAGCTTCAGGAGTCAGTGCGATTAAAACGCAAAGAACAACAATAAAGCATACTATCGGCAGCGCCTTATATAATCCCGGAACAGGAGATGACACTTCAACATTTTCCTTGAACATGAACTTGAGCGGCGCCATGATTCCAGGAGCAATTACAATCGGCCCGATTCTTTGCTGTATCCTTGCATGCACATATTTTCTCTCAATTCCCGGAAGGAACATTGATATTATAAAGCATACCAGTACTGTAAGTATTACAGCAACGATTGGATTGGTAAGTATATTTTCAAACATGACTCTATCTCCTTATTATTTCAATTGCCCTGTCGGTACAGGTAAAACACGGGTCACACTGTACAATACATAACTGAGCATCCGTAATTTGATCTCCGATACACGCATATTGCATAGCACCGATATTTGCCATTGACGGAGTTCTGATAATACAGTGCCTTACTCTTCCGCTTTCCAATGCATATGAATGGTAAAGAGTTCCCCTTGGAACTTCAATATAACTTTCAATTATGTCTGTGTCAACCATTTCCCAGTCACGGTTGACGACTTTGCCTTCAGGGATGTTTGCAATTGCCTGTCTTATGATTTTGATTGATTCAAATGATTCCAATGCCCTCATAATCAGATTTGATTTGACGTCCCCGTCGTTTTGTGTGATAACATTAAAGTCAAATTCATCATATTCAAACATTGTTGTTCTCAAATCTCTTGCAACACCTGTTGCCCTGAGAGTAGGTCCTGTAACGGCAAGTTCTATTGCCTGCTTTTGAGGCAATACGCCTATTCCGGATATCCTTGACATTACGATTGAATCTGCTAAAAACCTTTCAACAAACCCAGTTAGTCCTTCTTCAACTGCATCCATGTCATTTTTAAGTCTTAACAGTTTGGATTCATCCAAATCACATCTTGGTCTTACTCCTCCAAGAACGGAGCATCCGTACTGTACACGGTTTCCTCCAATCATTGCAAGCAGTTCCATGACGATTTCCCTAAGGTAGAATACTCTCATTGAAAATGTTTCATGAGACAAGACTTCACATCCGTGTGCAAGATACAGGAAATGTGAATGCAAACGTTCAAGTTCTCCCATTATTACACGAATATACATGGCTCTCGGAGTAATTTCAATACCTAAACCCAACTCTGCAGTTCTGCATGAGTTCCATATATGTGAATTAGAACAGATTCCGCAGATTTTTTCTGTCAAGGCATTTGCCTTTTCAACCGGGAGTCCTTCCATAATTCTTTCAATACCCCTATGATTAACACCAATAGTTATTTCGGCTTCCTGAACGATTTCGTCTTCTACAAAAAACCTTACCCTATATGGCTCCAATGCAGCAGGGTGAACTGTACCCATTGGAATTTCAGTTTCAATAATATTGCTTCTCGGTACTTTCTCATCCATCAAATCCCCTCTAATCCGCATCCAATAATGTAGGTAAAAGTGATACAACACCTGCCAAAACATCCTGTGGCCTTACTGCACAGCCCGGAACTTTAGCATTAACCGGTATGATATTTTCAACCGGCCCCTCAATTTCTTCTGAAGGAATGTCCCCATAACAATTCTTATAAACACCACCCATAAGAGCACAACTTCCAGCAGCCACAACCAGTTTCGGATTGGGAATGGCTTCATAAATTGCCTCCAATGGTTTTCTATTCAAATGTGTAACAGGTCCTGTGACAACCAGAACATCGGCTTCACGAGGATTCCATGTTAAAAACACATTATACTGTTCAGCATCAAATCTAGGTGATAAAATTGAATTTACAATTTCAATATCACAGCCGTTGCAACCTCCAGTGTAGACAAGCATGACATGTATTGCTCTTGCTCTTGAAAATGATTTAATTCCCATCTAATCACCTTCCTCCCTATTTTTCAACACAGTATTGTCAGACAAGTATTGTGCAATGAATTTAAGCCTGTCGTCTGAAATTTTAAACGGCTGATTCATGGTTTCAGCAATGTTAACCTCCTGGTCTCCGACATTGCTTGGATGAATTGTTCCCTTCTCCCCATAAAGTGAATAGACAGGACAGAAATCATGACAATAATAACAGACAACACATTTTTCAAGATTAATTTCAGGCACTTCCTTTTTAGTCCAGTCATCAGTTATCCTAACCGGATTTGTCAAACCTTTCATCTCAATTGCACCTGTCGGACAGACATTGGCACAGCCCGCACATCCTATACAGGATTTCTCATCAACTCTATCATCAACTTCCACCGAAAGAGTTGAAATCTGCTTTCTAAGTTCCATGTCGGTAACCCTGTCGGCTGCAAAAAAGATTCTTTTGAAGTTGGTAAAGGCTCCTTCCAAAGCTATTCTAAGTATACTGCTCATTTAAATACCCTCCATTGAATCTTTAAAATTTCTTTCGAATAAAAATGCTCTTGCAGGACATGCGTTTTTACATGCTCCACAGTAAATACAGTTTTCCTCATTAACTACATAATTGCCGTCAACTTTTTCTATTGCATCATATGAACAGATTCCGTAACAGACTCCACAATGCATACACAACTCCTGTTCAATAAAATTGAAACCGTCTGTGATTTCATTTTTATACATTGTTGATTTTGGAATTGCATCCACAGGACAGTGAACTGCACAGTTTTCACACAGGATACAATTGTCCATATTGACAGAAATATTTCCTCTGTGCAGAGTGATTGCATCTTCCTGACACATTTCAACACATATTCCGCAGGAAATACAGTCATCAGTGACTTTACCGTCCCATGTATGAGTCATAAACTGACGGGCTCCAACATCATCACAGACCTGCACACATTTTCCACAGCTTACACAGAAACCTGCAAGTGCAGGAAGTTCTTCCTGAGTAAATTCATCATATATAAACATTTCATCGTCTTCACACAATGTTCGAACCGGACAATAGGCAATAGCCTTGTCATGAGTAACGTTTTCAGTGTCGACTGTCGGATCGTATCTCAGTTTGCCGTCAACCTTTCTATGTGAATCATTTTCACATAAATCTGCGCACAAACCGCAGTTAAGGCAGGATATTATTTTTCCCGTTGCCTTCTGATTTAATTTATTAATAATTATTTTAAAATCTTCAACGGAAATCGCATTGTGAGGGCATGCCTTCATACAGTTAAGACAAAGAGTACATGTCGAAGTGTTGACAATCTGATGTCTGTTCATTGATTCGTTCGGACAGACATCACTGCACAATCTGCATTCTCTGCAGATTCCCTCGTCCCTGTCCACCTTAACATGTATTGCTCCTGTCGGACAGTATTCCTGACATCTTCCGCACAGGATACATTTCTCCAAATCCGTTCCGAAATAGGATCTTGTAACCTCCCTTTGTCTGCTTTCGCTTTTATGAGGAACATCATCCAGGGGAGGATTGAGAATGTTGAATGATTTTATTAATGTAATCTGTTTTTCTTTTTCAAATTCAAATCCGTCAACGCGGCAGTCAGGATATTCCTCAGCACATACTCCGCAACGTGAACAGATTCCGTATACAATTCCCTCCTCGATTGAAATGTTGTTTGTCGGACAGTTGTACATGCACATTCCGCAGCCGTTACATTTGGCCCTGTCAACAACGTATCCTCCATAGCCATTTTTGAATATTGCATGGTTCGGACAGTTCTTAAAACAAATCCCACAGGTAAGACAGCTGAACGGAACACCGTTGATTAGTCTGATAGATTTTGTAGGGCATGATTTAATACATTCTTCGTTTTCTTTACATGTATCGGTTGATAAAAACATTTTAAAAACTCCCTATTTACTCCTTGCAAATATTAGTTTGCCTACAAAAATTCCTATTAATGCAGATAAAAATGCGGTAGACAATGGTAAATCTATGTAAAACGGAAAATTACCTGCCTGCCATGCTATGACAATTCCTGCAATAAGTATCAATATAAATGAGCCGATAGTGAAATGAGTATCATTGACATTGAGCTTAATCTGTGAACCTATGATTACACCAAACATCAGTCCGAATATTATCGGTCCAAGAGATATCATCTATTCATCCTCCTCGACAATTTTCTTAAAGCCTGCAAATGCAAATATAATTGCGGACAATCCAACAAATACCTTCAAACCCACGAATATGTTGAGGTAAGGTATGATACCTGCATTTGTAACATCGGGATAATGCAGAATGGTCTGAATGGTTTGAGGAACAATACCCAAGATATCGGTTCCCACATTGTAGAGGAAAAATCCTCCGACAAACAGCCCGATTAAACCGAAAATCACAAAGCCCAGTGCACCAACGGATTCAAAAATTTCTACATATAAATGTGAAAATTCCAATGGAGAATTACCAATTCCATAAACCAGAACAGATAATATAATACCACTTGCTATCATCGCACCACCCTGGAAACCCCCTCCCGGAGTGATGTGACCTCCAAGAACAGTCATTATACCCAAACAAATCAGTATGATTGAAATAGGTAAAGATATAAGTTTTAAAATTATACTATTCTGACTCATCTTTTATCCCCCAATAATCCTCTGCCGAATATCAGCAGAACAACCAGTCCCGCTGTCAGCAGTATAATTGATTCGCCTAAAGTATCGTATGCTCTGAAGTCAAAGATGACCACAGTCACCATATTCGGAGCTATCTGAGTTCCCATAGTATTATAAATATTGCTCACGCCGAGAACAATACTGCTGCTTAGATGGAATATCGCATCAAATAATGTAACGGAAAATATCGCAGTTAAACCCGCCGCAAGCAAATTGCGTATTGTAGTGTTAGACAAGATTACCACCCCAGTACATAAATGTAGCAATAAGCGCAAGTGTTACAACAGCATAAAACAACATTTTTTCAAGTGAATCTTCCTGTTCTATTTTAAATTTAGGAATAAGCGGAATATTAGAAATCAGAACAATTGCCAATATCAATGTAACAAGTCCCGCAAGTAAAATGCTCACATGCCTTAACAAAATCGCTGATAGGACAAGAGACACTATTAAAAATATTTCCGCCGTAATGCTTCCTGAAACATCGGCATTGGTAACCGGTCCGGGAGAGAACAGTTTTCTGAATTGCTTTACAACATTAAATATCTGATCATACAGTTTCATAATATCCCTCCTACAAAGTTGGAAATTCCTCCTGTAGCCATGTCAGGGAAAATACCCAATAATACCACAATAATCAGCAATACTGCCATTGCAAAAATCATAGCTTTTGGAACCTCTTTTCCTTCAAGATTAAGGTCATTAGGTTTCGGTTTTAAAAACATTGTGTAATATGTTTTTACAAATACCACAAATGTTGCTATACTTACCATAATGGCCAGAATAGATATTTCAGGGAATCCACAACTTAAAGATGCCTGAACAAGCATTAATTTAGATTGGAATCCGCTTAACGGTGGAACTCCCGCCATTGCAAGACCTGCAATCAAAAGCATTATGGCAACTTTCGGATGATATGCAAGAAGTCCACCCAATTTTCTTGTATCCACCTCATTGGTTGCATTTACTATTGCACCGAATCCTATAAAGAGCAGTGCAGTGATAATGATTTCATTCAATGCCTGGAAAAGTCCTGCTGTAATTGAAAAGTTTGTTCCAAGCCCGATACCTAAACCGATGAACCCCAGCTCACCGACTGCCAGAAATCCAATCATTCTTCTGAAGTCTGTCTGAGTCAGTGCAAGAGAAACACCCAATATCATAGCCAAGATAGAGAAAAAGACTATGAGAACTTCAAAGATTGGAAGTGAAGCGTAAATTCTAAACATTATCATTACGATTGAAATCATTGATATAACTGTAAATGACTGAAGGAGTGCTGCTCCATGAGGTTCCGCTTTTGAATAGATTCCGGATTTTATTGTATGGAATGGCGGTAAGCCTGAAGCATATAACCAGCCAAAGAATATTAATGCGAGTGATAATAAAAACACCGGAGAAGTTACATCGACCAAACCATTGTGAACAGCCACGGCAATATCAGTGACATTCACACTGCCAGTCAGTGCAAGTAAAAATCCTATTCCTAGAAGCATTATTGGAGAGCCTATTGATCCTAAAACCATGTACTTTAAAGCCATTTCATAACTATAATCAATTGATGAAGCAGCTACAATTCCAACCTGAGCAAGAGCTAGTATTTCAAAGAACACAAACATGTGGAATATGTCGTCGGTTAACATCATGGCAGTTACTGCCGCAGTACCTAAAAACAGCAGGAAGAGGTAAGGTCCGGAAACCTTCTTATATTTGGTCAGGTAAATGAATACTACCAGAAATGTTAAAAGACCGACTGCACCTATGAATATCTGCTGCAGGAAGGTAAATGAGTATGTAATCGCAGGATGATATATTACACCGGATACTGTATCCAGCATCGGTTCATAACCCCCAAAGTAGTGGAGACCATAATTGGACAATATAGGAATCAGCGGCAGGCACAATGCCACAACAAAGGTGAAAACCTTAGTTACAGTGTTAAATCTTGAAATTGTACTGATTAATAAAGCAGCTATTAGAGGGACAATTACCATAAGTGGAATTAATTCATTCATCGTATTCCTCCCTTTTTGATGTGTCGGCCAACATTACTTTTGTAGACAATGTATGGTACCTTCTGTATAAAACCATTACCAGAGCAAGCATTACAGCCAACGTACTTGCCCCGATTACAATGCTGGTAAGAACCAGACCGAAAGGTAGGGGAGCGGCCGCATTTGCTGCAAACCATGCCGGATCCATTCCAGGCATTAAAATTGGTACAACACCACCTGCTTTATATCCCAAAGTGACAATGAAAAGGTTGACTCCCTCTTCAATGAAACTGATACCGATAATCTTTTTGATGATATTGTCTATGAAAATTGCCGAATAAAGTCCGATTACAATTAAAGCAGCGGAAGTCATCAATATCACAATCTGCACCATTATCATCAGCCATCACTCCTTTGAGTCTTTTTAACAGCCAGTGCAATAAATACCGGTACGATAGCTGCTCCCACAATCGCCTGTGTCAGAGCAACATCAGGTGCAAGTAAAACCTGGAACAATGCTGCAAGAGCTGCTGCACTGAATCCTGTCAAGATTGCTGCTTTTAATAAGTCTTTTTGAATAAGAGCAAGAATTGCGCTTAATACTATAATAATAGATAATATAATCTCTAACATCTCACTCATCCTCATCAATTTCTATTGTAGTTACTGAAAACCTTTCATCCACCTTGAGTTTCTCTGAATTTTCACTTTCAAGAGCCTGCATCTTTTCTTTAGGGTGAACGAACGGATGGTTTTCATCTACATCCTGTTCAACTACCATTAAATCAGGGTTATTTTCTCTATCTTCTTTTTTCCAATAGGCATTTGCTATTGCATGTGCTGTAAATGGTGCCAGAATAAAGTAAATTCCTGCCAGGAGATACTGGCCAAGACCTATTAAAGCAATAATACAGGCAATATCAAACAAACCTACAATATGGATTCTTCCATAAACTGCATTTTTTGTATTGCCGCTTAAGCTGATAAGACCTATTGCAGATACAATAATAAGGAAAGCGGCTATCAGTAAAAGGGCTGATTGAATATACTCTATCATTTATCCTCCCCTCCTACTGTCACAGCAAAAGCAATAGTTCCTACAAAACCAAAGAATATTAAAGCCAAAGATATATCCCCGTAAAATTGAAGATTATATAACTGTCCACCAATGATTAATGCGACTGCAAATGCATTAACAATTATGGAACTTCCCAAAAGTCCCATGGAAGTGGATTTATATGCGCTTGCCCTAAGGCTTGCCAGCATCATTATAATCAATGCAATAATCAAAATATATTTTGAAATAAACAATATATCCATACTATCTCACTCGTCTTTTTTGAAAACGTGTTATTCCAACATTTTCTTTATATAAGGTTCGAAAGGAATTACATCCTCTTTTTTTCTTGGAGAAATAGTAGCTACTTTGATAATGTTATTCTCACTGTCCAAATCAACAGACAAAGTACCAGGAGTTAAAGAAATACTGTTGGCCAGAATTGTTTGCGAAACAGGTCTTTTCAAAACTGTTTCAATATCAACAACTACAGGATCAATATTTCTTCTCATAACACCATTAAAAGCAACGTCTATTGTTGCTTTAATGATTTCATAAATAAGGACTAAGAAATATACAATTCCATATCCGATTCTAGTTAAAAACATTAAATAAGCTCCATTTCATTAGTATTAATAATAGCCATAATATTGACTAAATAGTAATATTATTATTTATCATGATTATTCATTATAAAGTTATGCTTTTTAAAAAAAATTATTTGAAAAACAGATTTGGATTATTAAAAATATTTGAAAATGTATGAATTAAAATAATTATCGGCTAAATTATATAAACAAAACCAAATCAATAGTCAGAATTAAAATTAAATGAATATCCATATATTTCTTGAACTTGAAATCCATAATGCCATGACCACAATACTATACATGTATTGAAAAAACCGGAGATTTGAAGTGAAATTAATAATCATACCCTCCCCAACAAAACATAATAACCAAATATTTCGAATAGAACTGGAATATTGTAAATCAATGCGACAACTATCACAAGAAATATCATGCTCAAGCCAAAGTTCCGATAAACCTTTCGGGATGACAATGGAGCGAATATCCGGATTCCAGCCGGAGTAAATGAATCCAGAATAACATGTGAAAACACACCCAAAAACAGACTGAAGATGATTTGAAGGTATGAAATCTTAATGGCAGGAAAAATAACAAGTGAAATGAAAAACAATGGAATGAAAATCATCAGCAGCTTTTTGTTTAAAAATAAAAAGCTTAAAAGAGCAATCATAACAGCCATCAGCAAATAAGAATTATCGATGATTGTCACCGCATTTATAAGCTGGAATCCCCAGATTACTATCAGCGCAACCGCCGAAGTTAATGTTAAAACACCGAAAATAGAATGGGTGAAACTGCGGTGCTGTGAAAAATAAAAAGTAATCCCCAAAAATACAATAATCAAACCGATATAATAAGGTAATTTAAGGATAAAAAGTGAAATAAACACAATTAATCCTAAAATAATTATCTTATAGACATAATCCTTTTTGAATTTATGGTCAAAATCGGGAATATTTGCACCTATAACTGTTAGAGCAATTAATAGAGGATTGTGAAAAAACATCAACGAGAGTAAAAATGCAAATATTGAATGCCCTTTATATGAAGACAATTAAATCACCTTAATTAAAAATAGAGTGTTCATATTTAAAAGATTAATGAGAGAGCGCTTGAAAACTGACAGGAATTTAAAAAAATCAAACTCCAAAATATGCAAGAAAACTTTTCATTTGAGCCAGTGATTTTTCCACACTGCCACGGACAACATTGCCGAATGGACACAGTACTTCACAGGTAACTGCAGGAATCCTTTTTAAATTACATACATCCTCAACTGCACCCTTGTAGGAGGCACCTGCAAAGTCAAAGGATATGATGTCACTTCCAACATCCCTGGAAATGTAGTTTGCAATCAGAAAGCTTTCGGGAGATGGAGATTTTGATGAAAAAACAGATTCAATTCCCGGATTTGAATTGTAGGCCGTTGAGTGAAAATCACCAACAAAATCAATTCCCAAATCTTCAATCTTTTCAACTATCAGATTACTGAGAGAATTCTTAATATGTGCCGAACGGTTCAAATCCCTTTCATTGAATGTGCGCTCATTATACATTGTTGACTTTGGTGATGCAAAAGGAATGAAATACAGTGTGGCATTTAAATCCCTGCCGATGAAATTATTCATCAGTTTCACATTGGCGATTTGAGGAGACAGTTCATTGCCGTGAATACCAGACATTATTAAAATTTTAGTTCCACAGTCCCCCAATTTAAAGACTGGAGTGCCATAAACACATTTTTCAAGTATGAATTGAGCTAATTCGTTTAGTTCGAGCTCCTTTAGAAGATTTCCGTTGCGGGAAATGTAACCTCCCGAAAAATCAGAAACATAATCCATCTCCAGATTATCAAATTCCCCAATTTTTTTAAAATGCATAGTTAATTATACGTTGAAACTCTTATTTATTATTAGGGATTACATTGAAAAAATATATTAAAAACTTAATAAGACTCATTAATTATGAAAGAGATGCGGAAATTGACCTGATGACCCGTGAAATCAGCACTATGTCCGGTCAAAAAAGAGAAGAACTTGGAAGAGCAATCAATAAAGTTAAAGGAAAAAGTCTAGGTAAAGAATTGGGACTGCAGATTGTACAGTTCGGAAGATCCGAAGTTATTGACACCGAGATATCCGTGGGAGACATGGTTTTAATAAGCACGGACAATCCCCTCAGAAGTGATTTGACAGGTACCGTTACTGAAAAGGGTGCAAGATTCATCAAGGTTGCATTTGACAAGCGAGTGCCGAAATGGGCAATAAAAAAGAAGGTCAGAATCGATTTATATGCAAACGACATTACATTCAGGAGAATGGAAGATAACTTGAAGCATTTAAGTTTAAAAGGCAAGAATGCCCTTGGATATATCTTGAATGAAAGAAATCCAAAAAAGAACAGGCCGACACCATATATCAGTTATATTGATGAAAATCTGAATCCTTCCCAGAAGACTGCAATTGAAAATGCTCTTTCATGTGAAAATTTCTTTCTGATACACGGCCCATTTGGAACAGGTAAAACAAGAACCCTTGTGGAGCTGATTTCACAGGAAACCCGTCAGGGCCACAAAGTACTGGCCACAGCAGAAAGCAATGCCGCAGTTGACAATATCCTTGAAAGACTTATGGAAAATAAAAAACTAACCCTTACAAGACTGGGACACCCCCAGAGAGTTTCAAAGCATAACATTACCCAAACTCTGGCATATAAGGTCGAACATCATAAACTGAATAAAAAAATAAAGAGAATCCATAAAAAGATTGATAATCTGATTGAAAAACGCCGTGTCCACACCAAACCTACACCACAGTACCGCAGGGGCTTCAGTGATTATGATATTCTCCACATGGCATCAAAAGGAAAGGGCAGCCGTGGAATAAGTGAGGAGAAAATGAAATCAATGGCACAATGGATTGAAATCAATCAGGAAATCGATGAATACCATGACGAGATTAAAAGAATTGAAAATCGAATGATTAAAGACATTATTGCTTCAAGTGATGTTATTTTAGCCACCAATTCATCAGCAGCCCTTGAAGCAATTTCCAGAGTCAAGTTTGATGTTGCAATTATCGATGAGGCTTCACAGGCCACAATTCCAAGCGTTTTAATACCAATAGCCAAAGCGCACAGATTTATCCTTGCCGGAGACCACAAACAGTTGCCTCCAACCATCATAAGCGACAGGGCAGGAGAGTTGTCAAAGACACTGTTTGAGGAGCTGATTAGAATATATCCGTTTAAATCACAGCTTTTGAACACACAGTACCGTATGAACAGTTTACTTATGAAGTTTCCAAATGAGGAGTTTTACGATAACGGTTTGAGGAGCGATTCCAGTGTCAATGACATTAATATCAGAGATATTTTGGATTCTGGAAATGATGAGGAAGCACTATTGTTTATTGATACTTCAGACATTTATGACAATAATGAAATGCATCTTAAGGATTCAAAGTCAATTGTCAATGAACTGGAAGCGGAAATTGCAATAAAAATTGCAAATGACTATTTAAATGACGGCGTTGATGAATCAGACATTGGAATTATCAGTCCATATGCAGACCAGGTAAAAATAATTCAGAGCATGACCCCGGTCGAAGTTAAAACCGTTGACGGATTTCAGGGAAGGGAAAAGGAAATCATCATTATTTCAACTGTCAGAAGCAATGACCATGGAAATATTGGTTTTTTAAAGGATTTAAGAAGGCTTAACGTTGCAATAACTCGGGCAAAACGCAAACTAATCATTATTGGAAATACAAATACACTGATGGTGAATCCGACCTATGAAAGGCTCGTGAAATTTTGTGAAAATAAAAACCTATTAGTAAAAATTTAGGTATGCCTAAACTTTATATAGTATGAAAACAAAAATATCAACCGAGAGATGAAAGTGGAAAAATACTTTCAAACTCAATCGGCCCTTAATTGAAAATACCATATTCAATTAAGAGTTTTTCTTCTGCCACTTTTTAGATTTAAATACTATTAAAAACATAATAGAATTATAACTCATTTTAATATATATGGTGATTAAATGACTGATAAAGTAGTTTTAGCATTCAGCGGTGGTCTAGACACTTCTGTATGTGTTAAATTATTAGAAGAAAAATATGACGTAGAAGTAATTACCGCATGTGTCGATGTAGGACAGGGCGAAGAGGAAATGGAAAAGGCAAAAACAATGGCATCCAAAATCGGAGGCCTAAAACACTACAATATTGATGCCAAAGAAGAATTCGCCAACGAATACATTGCACGTGGAATCAAAGCAAATGCAGAATACGAAGGATACCCGTTAAGCACTGCTCTTGCAAGACCATTAATCGGTTTGAAGATTGTAGAAGTAGCTAAAAAAGAAGGGGCAACAGCCATTGCACACGGATGTACCGGAAAAGGAAATGACCAGTTCAGATTTGAAGCAGTAATCCGCGCAATGTCAGATTTAGATATCATTGCACCAATCAGAGAAATGAACTTGACCAGAACTGAAGAAAAGGCATATGCCGAATCAAAAGGTATCGAATTAAGTTATGACAAAATTTACAGTATCGATGAAAACCTGTGGGGAAGGGCAATTGAAGGAGATGTCCTGGAAGACCCTTCAAACGAACCTCCGGAAGACATCTATGAATGGACAAAATCCTGGCAGGACGCAAAAGACGAACCCGAAAAGGTATCCATCGAATTCGAAGAAGGAATCCCCGTTGCAATAAACGGAGAAATGATGCCTTTAACCGAAGTTATCAAAAAAGCAAATGAAATCGCCGGTGCCCACGGTATCGGAAGAATAGACACCATTGAAAACAGAATGATTGGCATTAAAAGCAGAGAAATCTATGAAACTCCAGGTGCAAAATTATTGATTGCAGCCCATCAGGCTCTTGAGGAACTGGTATTGACAACCGACGAGTTAAGATTTGCCGAATACATGTCCACATTATATGCCGATTTGG
This sequence comes from uncultured Methanobrevibacter sp., assembly GCA_902782595.1. Lineage (GTDB taxonomy): Archaea > Methanobacteriota > Methanobacteria > Methanobacteriales > Methanobacteriaceae > Methanocatella. The sequence goes on from CACZNW010000077.1 coordinate 17,714, forward strand.
TCTACAGAGCTCTCTGGCAGGAACCGTTAAGAGACGACCTCGACCAGGCAATTGACAATATGCAGGAAAGGGTAAGCGGAGAAGTCGTTGTGAAAATATTCAAGGGATCTATCCAGCCAATTATTAGAAAATCCCCATTCAGCCTGCACAGCATCGAACAGATTACCTTTGAAGACAAGGAAACCGACCAGAGAGAAATCGAAGGTATGATAAAATACCACGGTCTTCAAGCTGCAAATTATCAAAAATTAAACAGATAGCATTTCCGCTATCATTTACTTCTTTTTTTGAACCGCTTCAATGAAATATTCATTGAAAAATCCTAAATTATAGTCAAATAACTTTTTAAAACTGGAATCAATAATATACATTACACACCAGTCATCCATATCACGTATTCCCCTACCATAAGCCTGCATTAATGCCATGACAGTCTGATAGTAAAACCATTTGGGATCAAGGTCCCTTCTATATTTGACCTGTTCGTTTAGCTGAGGATAAGGAACCTTAAATACAATCTGAAAACGGCACAAATCACCTTTAAAGTCAACTCCATCTTTAATAGATGCACCAATCAAAATCAAATCCTCTTTTGACTGCGTAAATTCTTTTAAAACAATGTTTCTATCTTCACCACCGACAAAAAGAAGAGGATAATCTTTTAATTTCTTTATAATCCAGAACGCCTGCGCATTACTTGAAGTATGAATAACTCCTTTCTGACCCTTATGCCTGTCAAGCAACTGTCTGATTTTTTTGATGGCTCTTGGATTTTTCCAATTCGGTTTTTTACCTCGAAAACCACTCATATTTCCAACAAAATCCGTGTAGATTGGTCTGTTTGCCACATCAAAGGGACTTTTCTCATAGATATAATAAGTCTCCTCAGGATTGATATTGTTCCACTCGCAGAACTTGTCCTTGCTTCCCAGTGTTCCAGTGAGAAATATGCATACATTGCCCAAATTTAAAAGATTTTGAGTATCATCCACTACAGAAAAAGGTTTAAATTCAGCTGAAATTTCCATTTTATTATTTAAAATACTGGCTTTATCCGGTATATCAATAATTAATTCATTATGGGCCAATCCAAGACTGATTGCTGCAAATGACTTTATATCCTGTTCAAGATTTTGTTTTTCGACATAATCAAAATTGGAATACTTTGAAGGGTCACTTTCAAACTCATCCAGAGTAACCTGAACTGTTTTATTCGCATCCCCCTCAATTTTTTTAATTCTTTTTTTACATTCTCTGATTAAATCGTCACATAATTTACACCAGTACTCCGAATTTCTTTTCAAATCATTAACGGACTTTGTTGCATGCATTACCGGCTCAAAAATATCAATACCAAATTTTGTGGATATATATTCGCGATTCAGCTCTGAAGATGATAGCATTAACATTTTACTCTCCAAATTATGTGCTTCGTCCAGAATCAGAAGTTCACGCGAATCAAGTAGAGGATTTGCAACACCCGCATAATATAAAAAATCATAATTGGTGATGACATTTTTAGCATCAACCGCCCTTTTAAAAGCCAAACTGAACGCACAATCACTGCATTTTCTTAAATTATACTCAGCCTTAATGCAAAAATCACAACTTCCCTTATAATTGCATTCATAGTTTCCACGACCCTTAATTTCAACCAACATGTCTTCAAAATCATCCAGATATTGTTCCTGAAGCTGTTTTGTCATTGTTAGGATATAAGAATCCTCATACATATTAGCAAGAGTTGTGGCAATCGCACTTTTACCTATGCCCGTTCCGGCTTCAAGTATAATGTATTTGAAACCTTCTTTAATTGCAAAATTAATTTCATTGATGAGTTTAATCTGACTGTTTCGGGGATTATACATTGGAAGTGACCAATAAATCATCCAATCAAGATTTGAAGCATTATTATCCATTAAAAATCACCGCCAGAATTTAACAACAACTTAGTAATAGTTATGTTTAAAATACTATATAAACCCCGAACTAAAGTTCTACACCATTGCATTCATAGACAATATCTGAATCCACACCCTCTTTTTTCAATCTTAAAGCGGTTTCTTTAGTTGCATTTTTGATTAAATTTTTTTCATAACTGTCAATATACTGATTAAAAGAAGTGCTTGTAAAACCTTTCAAATTTTGAAATACCCTTCATTAAAACAAAGTCATAATCCTCCATTAACAAAATTAAAGTTAAAAATCCAAAATAACTTAATTAAACCAATAATACATTATTTGTAAAAAAAAAAGAAAAAAGAATTGTTAAAATCCCCAAAAACTAAATTCTAAGACCAGTGCATCATAAATAAATTGTGAATCCGCACCGGCTTTTTTCATCTTTAAAGCAATCTCATTAATTGCATCATTAACGGCATTAGCAACAGCTTTCTTAACTAAATTTTTTTCGTAGCTGTCGATGTAAGTGCTGCCCATTTTAATCACTCCAAGAAATTCTTCCTGTTTGTCATCTACAAAAATTGCTCTTGCAGATAATACCTGAATGAGTTTTATGATGTATTTATGCACTTCAGACATTTCAATATCATTAATAAAATAGCACATGAACTCCAATATTTCTTCACGACTTTTTTCATAGGCGAAAAAATGCATCAATGCAAAGTTATATGCATCCATTTCATCCAATTCCAGTTGATTATTTAATTTGTGAATAATAGTAATTAAAACTTTTTCACCGTCAATGTCAGCGAAAAAAGTTACAACAGGATTAGTGAAAACCCCTGGAAACAGTTCCACTTTTGGAATTGGAGTTTTTTCTCATCTAAAGATACAATATGCGGTTTAACAGGACAATCAACCTCAACTCTCAAATCAATAGCATATTGATGATTTCTAATTACTGCAGGTTCATCAAGAGGAATTGCGTGGAATTCGTAATCAATACAGTATCCATGTGAAATTTTTATTGGCAAATCCATTATTCCTCTATTTAAACGTGCGGTTAACACATCTTGATGAAGTACTTCAACAAATCCTGGTTTTTCACCGGTTATTAGCATTAAAGCATTGCCAAATGCCCTTGCAGATAACTTAAGGAGTGAATCAAATTCCTGATTTTTGGCAGGAATATCAATCACCTCTCAAAAATTGTATCAATAGATATCTTTGACGATTACATTGACGAATTATAGTATGTTTTTCATAACATATAAAGAAGTTAGTTATTTTTTAGAGCAATTTAACAAGTTTAACTCAATATTTTAAAATAAAAGCAATTTTTAGAAGAGATTGCAATTTGAATCTATTGAGAAAAAAATAATATTAACTGCAGATATACATAACAACCATGTCAAAAATTAACAGACTGCAGGAAATTATTAACTCGTCAGACAATATGGTGTTTTTTGGAGGAGCAGGTGTTTCAACAGAAAGCGGAATACCTGATTTCAGATCCGAAAGCGGCATTTTTAAAAGTTTAGAAAAATATGGAGACACCCCGGAAAATCTAGTATCCCACAGTTACTATTTAGACCATACTGAGGAATTTTTCTCATATTACCGAGACAATCTTGTTTTTAAAAATGCCAAACCCAATCCCGCCCATTTAAAATTAGCTGAACTGGAAAAAGCGGGAAAACTGAAAGCCGTGATTACTCAAAATATAGACGGACTCCATCAAAAAGCAGGTAGTAAAGAAGTCTTGGAGCTTCATGGAAGTATTCACAGGAATTATTGTGAAATATGCAATAAGGAGTATTCACTTGATTATATTTTAGAAAGTGACGGTATTCCCCGCTGTGAATGCGGAGGCATTGTAAAGCCGGATGTGGTTTTATATGAAGAACCATTGAATAATGCCATTTTAAGCTTTTCTGTTGATTATATTTCACGGGCAGATACTTTGATAATTGGAGGAACTTCCCTTGTGGTTTATCCGGCCGCAGGTTTAATCAATTACTTTAATGGTGATAATCTGGTGTTGATTAACAAGAGCGAAACCCCTTATGATGATGCCGCCAGTTTAGTCATCAATGAAGCTATCGGCAGGACTTTTTCCCAAATCAAAGTCTATAGGTTCGGGGATTAATTCAATTCCCGACAACTGATTATCGCATCGGTAAACAAGGATTTCAACACCCTCTTCATATGCATCATTCAGGGTTTGACTGAATACTGGATCATTTTCCCAATTCGGTCTGAAAAACATTCCAATCGGATGCTGTATTAAGAAAAATACCACACATCTTTTTCCTTCTTTTTTCAGTTTTATTAACTCTTTAAGGTGTTTTGCTCCCCTTTCTGTTGGAGCATCGGGAAATCTAGCTTCGCCATCAGCCACCAATGTCACACCCTTAACTTCAACATAGCATGAATCGGTTAGAAAATCCCCATCATAATTTGCCAGGTATATATCTATCCTTGAATTATCTACTGTTTTTTCCCTTTGATGAAAATCATAACCTGCAAGCTCCTTAATTTTACCATCAATGATTGCATCATACACAATACTGTTGGCCTGCTGTGAGAAAAGTGACACTAGTGCCCCACGGTTTTCAACGAAATGAAGTGAAAATCGGGTCTTGCGGTTAGGATTATCGGAAGGTTTTAGCCAAACGACCGCATTTTCAACAAGCAGTTCCCGGCACCGTCCTGTATTGGGAACGTGAGCAATTTCCAAACTGCCATCCACTTCCACTTCAGCAATAAACCTGTTAGGACGATTTTTAAAAATCCCCTTAATATAATCCATCTTTAATCACACTACCAATATAAGATACCAGATCAGTTGCTGAAAACCCGTTTCCCTTCACATCAAATGCCTTATCTCCAGCAACACCATTAATAAAAACACCAAGACATGCAGAATCAAATGAACTTAAACCCTGTGAAAGTAAACTTGCACATATTCCAGCCAATGCGTCGCCAGTTCCTCCAACAGTCATACCGGAATTGCCAGATTTGTTAATTCTGAAACGAACTCCCGATAAAATCAAATCATAATGCCCTTTGACAATAACTGTACCTCTGATTTGGCGGGCAATCTGTTGAAACCTGGAAATATTCTCATCGACCTTATTGAAATCATAAGAATCAATTTCAAGATTTATATCCTCATCAATATCAAAAAAAGATTTGAATTCAAAAATATGAGGAGTTAAAATAATGTCTTCACGGTTTTTAATTAATGACAGATTAACCTGTTTTAAACTATCCGCATCCAATACAACAGGTTTTCTGATTTTAGCAACCAGAACATTGAACAGCTTTGAAGTATCATCATCAATTCCGGCTCCGGGACCGATTAAAACACAGTCAACCTTATCTGCCAGAGCCAGTATATCATCAATATGATCCATGGACAGTTTTTCACCCGGAAGAGATTTTACAATCAAATCCGGAGATGTTGATTTAATAGCTTCAGCGGATTTTTCAGGAGATGCAACATAAACCAGATCACACCCTGCACCGATTGCAGCCATCCCCGCAATTGCCGGAGCGCCACAATAGTCACTGCTTCCGCCGACAATCAGCAAGCGTCCGTTATTTCCTTTATGTGATTTCTCATCCCTGTTTTTGAATCTTAAAAAATCACCAAAATTAACAAAATACTCAGCTTCAAATGGAATTCCAATATCGGCCGTTACAAGACCTCCGACAAGTTCCTCATCAGCCTGTCTCACACCGGTTTTGATTTTATGAAAACTTATGGTATAATCGGGAATTACTGCCAGATCACTCACTTCGCCAGTTAACGGATCCATACCTGAGGGCACATCAACACTGATTTTAACACCATTTGACTGATTGATTATCTCAATTGCCCTTCTAACATTAGTCTGCAGTTTGCCTTTGATTCCTGTGCCCAAAAGACCATCTACGATTACATACTCGCATTTCCTGCTGCGGGCAACTTCACAATTATTAATATCCTCCAATGTTTTAAGATTATGAACAGTAAGGCGGGACAGTCTCGGTTTCATATTCTTTAAAATCTCAAAGTTGATTTTGGATTCCTCGGAGCGAATATTGTCCTTCAGCATGTAGATATCGACATCATACCCTCTGTTAAGCAGATATCTTGCTGCAACAAAACCGTCACCCCCATTTCCACCGGAACCTGTAAAAATAACTATTTTAACCGGTTTTGAAAATGTATAAACGGCAATTTTACCTACTTCTTCCGCTAAGGACTTGCCGGCAGATTCCATTAAGCATAATCTTGACAAACCCAAATATTCACAATTATAATCAGTTACCATCATATCAACGGGACGCATAAATATCCAACCTTTTAGTCTCTACAACAATATTTGTATTGTATTGAATATTAATTAAGTGGTCAGGATGCAAATA
>CACZNW010000078.1 GCA_902782595.1 uncultured Methanobrevibacter sp.
AAGGGTATGAAGTAATGTACTATCATGATTATTTTGGACAATCCCGAAAAATTAACATTATGCCCAAAAAAATAACATGGAACTAAAATCATATCCAACAAATAAAACAAAATCACCAAAATATCCTAAAAAAATGTTTTAGCAAAAATACCAAAATAAGACCTAACCAGTTGACACATACATACTCAGAGATAACCTATATATAGATTAAATCATATAATAAGTTAGCAAGACACACCATTCTTCAAACCATAACTGGCCAAGGTATGTATTTGCTTCTGTTTTCGTCAGTACTAATGATGAAAACATGTTGATGTTAATGTTGCTATTAGATGATATGTGAAGATTCTTGAAGCATTTCAATGAATCTATTTAATAGCAACAAAACTTTAATATTCTTTTTTTAAAAAAATAACAATAAGAGACTGCCCAATAATCGGCAGGCATATCTGATTATTTTTCAAGAAGCATCAAAAAACCCGTAAAATATCAAAGTTGAATGCCCGATTACAGAAAGCAGCCTAAATCCATGAAACATTAATTATTTAAATGAATAGCGTCAAAAATTAAAATCATATATAAGTAATATCAGTGATTTAAACTTAACTGAGAGGTTTATTGATATGACAGATGAAAAACAGGAAAAACTAACAGAAATGGTTGACGGGTTTTGTGATGAATATCTCAATGACGAATACAGACAGATATCCCATGAAATAATTGAAGAAATGGCAAAGGGCAAAAGCGTCTATTTCAAAAGAGGAAAACTTGAAGTGTGGGCCGGTGCAGTGATATATGCAGTATGTCAGATTTATTCACTGTTTGATGAATCAGATGAAGTCCAGGTCACACGAAGAGATATCTTTAACTATTTCAACACTGACCAGTCAGCCGTTTTAAAAAAAGCAGTTAACTTGAGAAACATCTATAATCTGGATGATAAATTTTCACCCGACAATGTGCAGAAATCCGATTATACTGAGCTGGAAGACATACTTAATGCCAATATTATGAATCATGACTTCGGGGACAGTTATCCCGTAGGTGATGAGAACATGACCGTCGAAGACTATCAGAAAGTTATCGATGATTATGAACAAAAGTTCGGTGAAATATATTTCAAAGAAAATGAAGGATATTTCTGGCTGATTCATGAAACCCGCCCTTATATGCAATGTTTACTTGATCAGGCCCACCTGTTATGGGAAAACGGTGAAAGAGAAAAAGCCATCGACCAGTTTAAATACATGTTAAAATTAAATCCGAACGACAATCAGGGCGTCAGAGACACTCTTCTTCCGAATTTACTTGAATTGAACAGACTTGATGAGGCAGAGGATTTATATTTAAAATATGAAGAGGACAGCAGTGCATCCTGGAAATTCGGCAAACTACTGCTCGACATAAAAAGCAATGCATCTTTCGATGAAATCGAAATGCAATATCAAAAATGCATCAAATCCAATCCCCATGTTGTTGCCTATCTGCTTGGCAAAAAGAGACTGCCCGATAGAATGCCCTATTTCTATGGGATAGGTGATGAAAATGAAGCGGTTTTTTATGTCATGTTGTCTGCGGATGCATGGCACAGTGATATGAAATCGATGAAAGTTTTAATGAGATTAAGTGAAAAATAGTATTTTACACTATTTTTTAAATAATCCCTTATTTTTTAATATCGCCAAGACTCAGCATATTTGTTACATCAATAGAAAAGCCGCATGTCTGGCAGTGCGGATTGGAAGGACTTACCTGACTGTGACAATAGGGACAAAATGTGTCAAACTGCATATTGATGCCATCAATTTTATTGATTTCTGCCATGTTCTCATCTTCATTAAGCAGAAATGAAACTCTTAATGCCAAAGCCTGATCTGTAACCATTCCGTTTTCATATTCTTTTTTCAGCTGGTTTTTGATTCTGACGGCAGTTCTTCTGTCTGTAATTCCGTCCTCAACCATTTGCTCAAAATAATCCGACAGCTCATCGCCCTCACCGATGATTTCATTATAATCCAGCAATGATTTCGGAAGTGAACTTTTTAAATCGAATAATTTCTGATTGAATTCATCAGAGTTCTCCAGAAAGGATTCTTTAATATCATTGAAATACTCATCAATATTTACCGAATCTCTAAATTCTCTGCAATTGTATTTTTTATCATCAGCGTCCAAAGCGTCCTGATAGAATATCTCACAGACCCCCGGTGTTGAGATGTCATAGAGAAATATCGGTGAGCATAGATTCAAATCATAGAGATTTGTGGAGGGAGTAATTCCCCTTAAATTAAAATTGCCTATAATGTCTTCGCCGAGCATGTCAAAAGATATTGCGCTTGTTACAATGCTGTCAGTCAGTTTGGCTGCAAAATTATTTTTAATTAAAAATTCAACCACATTTCTTGCCGGCTTTAGAATGCTTATATTTGTACCGGATCCCATCAACATTAAAAAACTTTCCAGCAATAAATTTTGTGATTCAAACTCCGGCAAAACAAATGCATCAGTCAAGGTCATTGATGAGGGCTGAGTTATAACATATGCCGCAAAGCCAACCACCTTTTTATCATGCACCAGTTCAAAAAACAAATTGTATACATCGAAATGAATATCATAATTATTTGCATTCATGGACTGGAAAAGATATCCGTAATCTTTTTTCAATGTATCTGATAGATTTTTTCCTTCAAAATTGGGCATTATTTCGCCTTTATCGTTGTCTCTGATTACATATTCCATTCAATACACCTCTGTTTTGTCAATAATTAATAATATTGCGTTATAAACTATAAGTAATTTTACTTAATTAAACAGCAATGACCTCTGTTAAAAAAATTTATTCCCCGTTAAAATTCTCCATGTGTTAATCACTTTATTAAGTTTGCCCTGCCGACAGGTGGTGTTTAGTTACTGTACATCGGTTAATCTCTTGAATGCTGTTAATATTGTAAGATAATAAGTAGCTTATGAATTATCTGATACTCACCTAAATTTTGAAATCTCTTTTCATATTAGATTTAATGGATATTATTTTGGTTATCTGTTTCTACTGATAGCTAATTTTTCATTGTTTGTGATTGAAGCATACCTCTTAATCTCATGATATCTTTTACCACCGGGATCACTAATAAATGCCTGAAATACTGTTTAAAAGATAAAAAATTATATGAGAAATTATTGTAATGTGTCATTGTACCATAAGTATGACTATAAAATCGTTGGTGGTAAAGTAGGGGTATTTGCTAAACCTTTGTTCTGATTGGGCTTTGCAAATCATTTATCACAGTTGTGTTTTTGCACAGATGCACACTTTCAAAAGTTTTTAATACTATTGCATCATAAAGTTATTAGTAACTATTTGGTTTTTATAGTGAAATCGTATGATTTGTTAAAGTCATTCATTAAAACCAGAAAAAAAAGTAGCGATTAACTATTGAAGAAAAGTAAATTTATATTTACGTGAAAAAATATATAATATTCAATTATAAAGTATAATACATTAAATAGAAGGAATAATAATGACAATTGCACTTACAATTAGAATCAACAATGCTTTGATTTTAGCTACAGACAGTTCATCCACAATCATGGAACTCGAAGATGATATCCCACATGTTCATCAAACATATTTCAATGCTGATAAATTATTCAATTTAAAGAAAAATGAACCTGTCGGATGTTTGACTTGGGGTGATGGAAGCATCAACGGAATACCTATTTCCATCCTAACTAAAGAGTTTAGAGATGAACTTGAAATCGATGAGTTAAACATTGAAAAAATTAAAGAGGAATTCATAGAATTTCTTAAAAAATATATTGGAGATTCTAATAATATAAATGTTGGTTTTCTAATTGCGGGATACTCTCAGTGCAAAGGAAATGACCCTGAAATGCATGTGATTGAAATAAAACAAGGTAAAATCCAAGATAGTGTTAAACTTACAGATGACCCGTTTTCAATATCCTGGTTCGGTGATCAGGACTTCCTGTCCAGATTTATTTTTGGAATCGATTCAAATATAGGAAATCTGCTAAAAGAAAATGGATTTAATGAAGATGAAGTTGATGAAATTACTGAATTTTCAAAAAGAGAATTGGCATTGCCTTTGGGATTTCCAGAAATGCCCGTACAGGATGCAATCGATTTGGCAAAATTTTTGGTGGACATTTGCAAAAAATCTTCAAGATTTATACCTGGACCACAACTGATAGGTGGACCAACAGACATAGCAGCCATAACCAAATTCGAAGGATTTAAATGGATTGAAAGAAAACATTATTATTCTCAAGAATTAAATATAATAGAACATAAAGAGGATTGAAAACATGTATTCACAACAATATTCAAACAAACACAACCTTAAAGACAAACATTTTGCAACAGCAACATTGTCATTCAATACAATTTCATCATCATTTTTCGAGGATTATAATGAAGATGAAAAATTATTGGCTAGATTGGAGTCAATCGAACAGGAAATGTTGGCAGGTGCTGGAATAACATTTAACGACGTTGATGAACTTGACAGAAGATATGGAATATAAACTATCAGATAATGCAGATAATTTTTTGCAAAAGAAGAAAAAGAAAGATAAAAAAGTATACGATAGATTGCTTAAAAAGATTGGCACCATTGTCAAAAATCCCTATTCATTTGAATTCTTAACCAGCGATGGAAAATGGAGAAAAGCACGCGTAGGAGACTATAGAATTTTATTTTCAGTTTCATATAAATTAAATGAAGACAATAATCCTATTTTAAATGAACCATATTGCTATATAGTGTTAATTGAAAAACGTGCAAAATCCTATAAAATTTTTAATAGAAAGATTAATAATTAATGAGGGTTAGGAAGTATTTTTGATAATTCTGAATTAATGTATAATTAATGGAGATACAATAAAAAAAGCTTCAGAAATCGTCGCAGTTTCTAGAAAAACAGGTGAAAGATGGGTGAAAGAATATAATGAGAAAGGTATAGATGGTTTATTGCCAGATTATAGTAATTGTGGATTAGAATCAGAATTAACTGATGAAATGCTGGAAATTCTTTATTATTACATCACACATAGTGATGAAGGATATACCATA
>CACZNW010000079.1 GCA_902782595.1 uncultured Methanobrevibacter sp.
GTTTTTCCGTTGATTGTGAATGTGACTTTTGCACCTGCACCAACGGCATGGCCGTCAGCGGTTACAACTTTAACAGAGAAGTATTTACCGCCATCATAATCAACTGAAATATCCTTATTGTTGATGATTGCACTGTCATCAGCAACTGTATATATTTTTAAACAAGCAATATAACCTAAATCATAAGCATCTTTCCAGGTTTTCCCATCAAATGAGATAAATGAAATATTTTGAGTATAATGAACTCTAGTATCCTCTAAAAGAAGGTATGGTGCCCAATTTGATGTTATTGCTGCTTTGAAAACATCACCTTTTTTGACTGGTACGTAACTATCTAATTTGATAGTGTGATAACCAACATATGGAGATACTCCTTTCTGAGTTAATTTCAATTCATCATTAACATAAATCTCAACAGTATAACTGACGCCACTCTCATTGAAGTATGTTCCAACACCTGCAATCAAATCATCGTCCAATGCTTCAAATACATTCATATAACTTATATTTCCATCACTTGGCTCAAAATTAGAAAGCCATGTAATGTCATACTGATAGTTTTTATTGTATGGCACGGTATTTTCGATTATGGCCGCTACGGCATAATCAGTGACCTTGCCTGGAGTGTATGCCAGGAGTGTCTGGTCATAATATGAAACATAAAGGAATCCATTCTCTCCCCATTCGGTACCATAACTGTTTTTGATAATCCATGCACCGTCACCGGGAGGGGTGATTAGGAATTTTTCTTTTGGGAAATTATCGTCCCATCCGACAATGGATACCTCATGGTTTGCAGTTTCAGGCACATTGACATATTGGGCATAGGTTTCCGGATTATAATAAGGATTTTCCTCATCAAATGAGGATTGTCCGAAAAAGGACACATCCAAAGATCCATATTTCATGATTGCCAATTTAATTTGTGTACCGTTAGGGATTTCATTATTAGGTATGAACATCATGTCCTGAACATGAATGTCCTGAGCGGTTGTGATTGGCATTGTAATTTTTCCAAGTTCATCATAAGTTTCTATGTCATATGGAATTGCTCCAAGCCAACTCAATAAATAACCCATTGAACCAAGATTGGCTCCCCCTTCAAATACTTCCAAAGCACCATAAGGTGAATATTTCATCACAGTTTTCATGTTATTCATGGAAACGTTAAATGCATTTCCTGTAGCTTTTAATAATGCTGATTCTAATGCACCTGTCATTCCGAATGTCCAGCAGGCACCCATCCATCCTTGGTCTCTGACCGGTGAAACCCATCCCCAGTCACGTAAATCAAATTTGGCCGGAAGGATATCGACATTAATGGTATTATTAACCAGGGTTAACTGCATGCCTTCTCCAATCATTATTGTTGCATAGAATGTATTGTTGGTTGAAACAGTATCGTTATTTAAAACACTACTTGCATCTATATTGCATTCTTTAGTAAATACACTGAAAATGGCATTTTTATTGTTTTTGAATGTTGAACCTTTAATGTTTAATGAGCTATCATATCCATATATTGCATTGCCTTCACTTGCAACATTATTGAAGAACTTGGAATCAGTTATATTTAATGTAGAGATATCTGAGAATATTGCGCCACCATAAGTTGAATAATCTTCAATTATGCCAACACCATTTGATTCAAAAGTACAATTGCTGATTTCAGTTTGTGTAAATGAAAGATAGATTGCCCCACCATTGAAGGTAGCATGATTGTTTATGAATTCTGAATTGCTTAGCCAGAACTGCCCTCCCAATTGAACATATGCTCCGGCAAACCCTGAAGAAGCATCCTTAAATTTGGAATCGATTATTGTCACATTACCCTCATTGCCAGGATTATATCCAGTAATATCCACATAGATGGCACCTGCATTTCTGGAAGAGGTAGTGTTTACGAATTCACAATTCCTAATGTAGATTTCACCACCTTCCCTAAGGCTCATTGCACCTGCAGTCAGATTAGCTTTCAGATTAAGGAATTTGGAATCAATTATTCTAATTTTGGAACCTACAAGATATATTGCCGGGGCATAGGTGGCGGTGGTATTGGCAAAGGTAATGTTTTCGAGATAAAATCGGGCACCTGTGGAGCCCATAATCTGACCTCCTTTATCATATATTTTTGAGGTAATGAATGCATTGTAAAGATTTAGTTCTCCTTTTGCAACTACCATTGATGATCCGCCTTCACCAGCATAATTGTCAATGAATTTGGAATTGTTACAATTAACAGTAATATCCTCGTAGAGTGCTACAGCCCCACCATTCTTACTTGCATAGTTGCTGATGAAAGTAACATTGTTTAATGTTATTGATCCGGAGGCATAGATTGCTCCACCTTTTTCAGCATTACCTCCGGTTAAAATCAGATTGCTTAATGTTACGTTGTTTGCGGTAATGTTGAATATTCTTGATTGGTTGTTTCCATTGATTGTATGGCCGTTACCGTTAAGTACAAAATTATCCTTGCCGATAACAATTCCATTTTTGTTATCAGTTTCATTGTTGAAGGTATAGTTCTGATTTAGAACTAAAGATGTGCCTGCGTTTTCTATTTCATCGGTCAAGTTACTGAATGAATCATCTCCTGCTGTGCAGATGTCATTTTGTGTGGTTTTAAGGATATCTGAACTGTCATCAGTTGCGATATCTTCTTGAACCGTTTCTATTATGTCTTTGTTGTCACTGCTTATTGCATCGTCGGTGATGCTTTCTGCTGCGCAGACTGCCCCTGCCGACATGATTAAAATAAGTATGACAATTAAAATTTTTAAAACCTTCATAATTATCACATGAATAAATTTATGTAAAAAATAGTTATTTAAATATTTATATTTATTTTCTGATTGGTTTAAAAAAGATATTCGAAAAATTAGGCAATATTATGATTAAAATAAAAAAAGGAGTAGATGAAAATCATCTACTTTTTAACTTTTACAGTTGTTTTTATGGTGTCTTTTTTGTAGGTTACTTTGACAGTGTATTTTTTACCTTTTTTGAGTTTTTTGATTACTTTTTTGTTTAATGTTTTTTGTGCAACTCCATTTTTGTTGGTTTTTGCTTTGTAGGTTTTGCCTTTAAATTTGAATTTAATGACTTTACCTTTTACAAGTTTTCCGTTGATTTTGAGGGTTGCTTTTAGGGTAAATTTTTTGGCTGTCTTTTTGACTGTGACTTTTTTGGTTTTGAGTACCTGA
>CACZNW010000080.1 GCA_902782595.1 uncultured Methanobrevibacter sp.
AGGTATTGAATAATGAACTATTTGATAAAATACATTTTGTAAAAAATATCCCTCCAAATCAACAAGAATACTATGTCATGATTATATTATTTTATCTTAATTTTGTTGATTACCTTAGATTTTCCATAAATAGTGTAAATTTTATAAGTGCCTTTTTTTAATTTTAATTTAATATTAATACTAGCTATTCCTTTTTTATTAGTTTTAGCCTTGTATTTTTTACCTTTAATTTTAAAAGTAATCTTTTTGCCTTTAACAGGTTGGCCTTTTGTATTGATTAATTTAGCTGTGACTTTTGTTTTTTTGGTTTTTTTATTTGAAGAAATTTTAGTTGTGAGTACCGGTTTTACAATAATCTTATTTGAAACCTTAGTTCCATTAAATTCAGCAGTGACAACATATTGTTTTGGTTTTAACATAAGAGTTATTTTTGCATATCCATTTTGATCTGTTTTAACTTTATATGTTTTGCCATTAACCTTAAAGATGACTAAATTGCCTTCACCTACAGGTTTTCCATCATTTCCATAAGCACGCACGCCATATGTGCTTGCAGTACCAAAGTAATTATTGAGATTTTTATTTTCCATCAATTTATTGTAAATAGTTAAAAAAGTTTTTATTTGCTGTGTTGTTTGTGGATTATAAGCTATTATGGAGTAAACTCCCGGAGACAAGTTAATATTTAATCTTACAATTCCAATTGGAGTTGTGTTGTAATAATAGTTTTTACCTGCAATATTAAACATTACATTCGTATTAGATAATGGTTTACCGTTTGAATCCTTAAATAATGAAAAATATTGAACATTAGTACCATATAATTTAATTACATCTTCACTTTCAATAGTGGCCAATACTTCAACACTTCCGCTAGAATTTGCAGGATAATAAGATTTACTTCCCTTAAATTCGACACTGACATTATATTTTCCTAAAGTATGGTTAATTGGCAAATAAATTTTTCCTTCATCATCTGTAACATATGTAGTTTCAACTCCATTTACAGTAATATAAATTTTCTGTTGGGATAATGCTTTATTTTTATCATTCATTAATGTTACAATAAATTTTGCATTGCTATTGTAATATGTTGTTACATTTTCACATACCAACATTGATTTTAAAAGAGAATCATAAACTGTGAATTCAAAGTTTACTTTTGAACTTGAAAATTTATCACTACCTTTATAACTTGCAATACAAACATAATTGGCAGGTGTGAGTTTTCCTAAAACAAGATTGCCTTTACCATTTTGAACACTTATTCTATAATTTTCTGAATTCACCTGAACATCTACAATGCCACTAATATTTTCACCAGTACTTGAAATTAATATTATTTTAATTGCAGCTCTGTCTTGATTACTTACATCATTTGCCTCAACAGTTAAAAGAGCCCTTGTTTGAGATACATTTAATATAAAAGTAGTTGTTGATGAGTAATAATTGGCATCTCCACTATATGTTGCAATCACTTCATATTGACCAGATTCCAATGGAGCAATATACCAACTGGAGGTTGAGTTTATGACATTCTTTTCCCTTGGTGAGTAGTAGTTAGTCATACTAAAGGAAACCTTTCCCGTTGCATTCGGACTCAATTTAGCATGAATTCTGATGTTTTTATCCAATACTACCTCATCAGCATATAATTCTATGGTTGATTGTGCTCTAACAACCTTGAAGTTGGCTGAAGCGGATGCTCCCATGAACTGATTATCACCAAAATATTCAACATTTACTCGATATACTCCAACATTAAATCCGTTGAAACTTGTATTTGCCATCCCATCATTTATTTGTACTATTTTTATCATATTATTTATTGTAAATTTGACAATACCTGAAGCATCACTGTTGAACCTTGCAACCACAATCATATCGCCCCCATAGGCAGTTTCATTGGCTGACAATATGATGTCTGTCCTTTGAGTCTTGATGTAGAACTCGGCTGTCAATGAAGAGCCCTTGTGGAATTCATCTCCTTTATAGATAACATCCAATGTGTGTTTAGACCCCGCAAGGTTTGATAGAACAAGAGTTGCCACATTATCTGTTATATTGACAACATATGGATTGCCATCAATGATGAATGTGATATTTCCCGTCAGATTATTTAATAATGCCCTGATAGTTTCGTCTTCCCCCATAAATGCTTCTTTAATATCCAAAGCTATTTTAGAATCCATTTTTTCGACTTCAAATGATGTTTTAATAACATTTGAACTAAACAAATCGTTTACATAATATGCACTTACTTCCCATATGCCCAAGGTCAAATTTTCTATAATTAAGGATGCATTTCCATTATAAATGGTAATAACTTTATTTAATCCATTTGAAATTGTAAAATTAACTTTTCCATTTATTGTATCGTTGAATTCAGCAGTTATAACAGCATTATCACCATATGAGATATTGGCCGTGGTCAAATTGAATGTTATTGGTAGAATAGTTATGTAATTTGTAGTTGTGAGGTTCTTGTATCTAGATACTATTTCATAATGCCCCTCTTCCAAGTTTAAAGGCAGTAATCCGATTCCTTTGTCGTTTGTCATTACATCATATGTCTTTGAGTTAAGAACAATGTTGATGAACTTATTTTTCATTGCATATCCATTCTTTTCAAAGACCTGAACAGTATAGTTGAAATCATTGTACTCCCAGAAGGTGATGTTTATGCCAATTATCACAACAGCCTCCCCGATTCCTCTTGTTGTATTGAAACTTGACGAAGCATAATAATCATTTCCATCATAGACTACATATATATAGTTTGTTCCCTCATCATATTCCACATCAAATACTGATTCACCACTTGTAAGGTTCAATTGGTAGTGTTTTTTATTTACATAAACATTTACAGTACCAGTACAGTTTTTAGGTAGTGTTTTGACCGTTATACAATCATCATCAATATTGACAATCAAGTTTGATGCATATTTAACAACATTAAAAGATGTTGATGTATTCTGTGCTTTGAACTTGGCATTTCCATTGAATATCAAATTAACATCAAATGTTCCGGCACCAAGATTGGTAAGTGTGATGTGCGAGGTTCCACTGTTTAAAAATAAAGTGTAGTTAACATCATTGATTGAAAGTATGACCTCCCCCTTGAAATCATCAGAAGCTCTGATTGACAGAGTCTCATTTTGCATTATGAAGATGTCAGTTGAAGTTATGTTAAGTTTTGGCTCGTATTTCAATATGTTAACTATGGTTGATGAATTGGTCTGCTCATAATATTCATCCTCATGCGTTTCAACCGTAATATTATAACTTCCCTCGTCAAAGTTGGAAAACTCAATCAGAGTATCTCCCTGTTTTAAGTAAACAATGCTTTTAAACACTCCATTAATGTATAGGTTTGAAGCACCTTCAACCTCTGGAGTTGCCAAATAAACATCAATTGAGAAGTCCTCATCGACATGAATATCTCCAAGGTCCTCAATGTTGATGTTGACCGGATATTTCCTAATTGTTACATTGCCATAAACTGACGATTTGGAATATACGTCATTTCCAGCATATTCAATTTTTATTTCATAGGTATTAGGAAGCAAATTGGTAAACACGGCTGACTCCTCACCTTCATCAAAATTTACAACTGTCCTTTTATTGTCTATGCTTACGGAAATCTTTCCACCGATTACATTTGAATACTCATCGTATAGTTTGACACCGACTATGAGATACTCATTGGAATATAAAAATTGCTTATTGAGTGAAAACACAACATATGTCTTTATTTTACCAACATCAACCTTTACTGATTGGACAAATGAACCTAAAGAAACAAAAATAGAATATGTTGCCCTATTTTGAGTATTGTTGAATGTGAATGTGCAGTTTCCATCTGCCAAATTGCACTTTTTTGATTGTCCAAATTCATCATTGAAAACAACTTCAAAGGGGAACAGAAATTGGGAATTTTCTCCATTGCTCAGCATCCATGATGCAGTTATATCAACACTTTCGCCAATCCTTAGTGAAGAGTATTCCGGTGTTGCATTAACAACTATCCATGTATTTGCCATACCCACATTAATTGCTTGTGTAGTAAACGGATCATCATTGCTTCCCCACCAGTTGTTGTCAATGTAAATTGATTGACCCCCATTTAGGAAAACATCTCTATAGACCTTTTTGAATCCTCCTATATTGTTTATAAAAGCATTGTACGATAAGTTCAAATCACCCACATTATATATTGTAGGACATCCCTCATAACCAGAATTCGGCTGCTTATAATAGGCAGTGTTGTTTTTGAAAATATTTCTGGAAGCTATTAATAGACCTGAATTGAAGACATTTCCAAAAATGAAATTAAAATTATTTCTCTCAATTGTGTTGTTTTCTATAACTGAGTCCAATAATGTCAAATTTCCATTGTTGAATATTGCAGACCCCACAGACTCCTCATATGAATAGGTATCTGAAATGACAGTGTTTTCTATAAATGCAACCTTGTTGTTGTATAAAACTGCCCCTCTTGAGTATTCTCCACCTCGAGATTTAGTGAAAGAAGTGTTGTTTATATAGAGATGACCGTTATTGTAGATTGCTCCTCCAAAGCCTTCATGCAAGTAAGCGGAATTCAACACATTGTCTAAAAAAATTGAGTTTAAAATAGTCAGATTACCTTCATTGCTTATTGCAGCACCATATATGTTTTTTGATTTTCCATGATTGATCGAATTTGAAATGAACTGGCAGTTTTCAAATGTAACATCTGCATTATGGATTTCAAAAGCACCTCCAAAAATATCATCTCCTTTCCCTGTTTTGGAAGCATTTATGAATTTGATGTTTTTGAATAAAACTCTGACATTATCGTTGATTATAAAGATACTCCTCTCATTTTTTCCATCAATGACTGTATTGTCTGCTCCTATGAAATTCATGGACTTATCAATAGTAATTTGAGTATTATGCTCCCCACTATAAGTGGCATTTTCAAGATAGATAGTATCATTGTTTTTGGCATTTATTATCATCCCCTCCAAATCATTAACATTATCCTGAGTGATATTTGTGCTGTTATAATCTATAGATAAAGCATTAACATTTGTTAATGTGATAAATGCTCCAATCACCAACAATAGCAATATTAAATGTTTAGTTTTCAATTTCAAAACCTCAAGATTCATATGTCTTCTCTTTTGTGTTTGTAACCTATAACTAATAGAATCAATACAACAATAATGAGAAATACTGATGGGACAAATTTGACTTCATCAGTCATTTCAACTTCATATGCCTTTTTGCTTACACTTTGAGATTCACTTTCAGATGATGAATCCTGCAAACCACTGACAGGATTGCTGCTAATTCCAACAAATGCAGATGACGAATTAGTAGTGATAACCAAATTGTTGCCATCAACGTTTGTTGCATCAGCTCTTCCACTGCTCTCAGCATTACCATTACCCTCTCCATAAGCATTGAAAACATCACCATCATTATTGAAAGCATCCTGATTGTCTTCGCTTAGAGATGTACTGTCTTGATGAGAATTATCTTCCCTGATTGTTGCATGAACAGAACCTTCATCAACATATCCACTTTTAGGCTTTTTAGTATCTTCAGAAAAATCATTATGGTTAGGAACTGTCGGATTGTTGATGGCACTGTTTTTGTTGGTTTTGCCAGAAATGGAACCTATATCAATAACGTTTGAACTGCTATGCTCTGAAATATCAATGACATTTTCATTGTCAATCTCATTTCTCTGTGAATAATAATCAACAGCCCTTATGACTCTATTGTCGTAATTGTCTTCATAGTAATGCTGCCTGAAGCCTGGACGATACGCATCATCACCAGTATTTACATTGTCATTGAATGATATCAATGTGTTGTTGATAATTGAAGAGTACTGAGAATTTAAAATATAAACTGCATAATATCCGTCAGTTATGGCAACATTGTTTTCTATATCAAATGTATTTGGTCCTCCAATGCTTTGGCGATAGCTGATTGCATAAAGATTATCATCCATGCCGACATCGGCAATACTATGAACTTCAATTTCATTGTTGAATATTTCCGCAAATGTATCTTGTGATTCAATGCCTGTAACCAAAGCCCAGTCATGGGTTCCGGCAAGACCAGTTACATTTATGTGATTATATCTTATTGACAAGTATGTCTGACCGTAATAACTCTGAGAATATATGCCAATGTTAGGACCATTTGAAAAAGAATACAAGTCATTGTATTCAATGACAACGCCCTCAATCGGTCCGGAAATCTGAATTGGATAAGCAGTTCCCAAAGCCATCTTACCTCCCGTAGTAATCATGGAAATTGAATTATTTACAATCCACAAATTCTTCAGATTATGCACATCAATACCATAAAGATAGTTTTCAACATCCGGATATGTGACAAAGTCAGTCATGTAGATGGAGTTGTTTGAAATTATAACATCATCTGATTTTGAAATCATAAAACAGTCTAAAGTGGGATATTCAACTGCCGGTCTCTTGTTAACCTCTGAAATTACCGTATTGTTGTTGAATATCAATGCATTGCAGCCCTCAATTCCAATACTGTAGACATATGCAGAATCCAAATTTGCACCAACAGTAGTATAATCTATATTTTTTAAGGGAAGTGATGTGGCGATCGTATTGTTTTCAATAACCGAATCATAAGTATCAGTTAGTTTTAAAGCACAGTTGTACTTTTTGACATTATCATTGTGACCTTCAAAATAAATTGATGAATTCATAATCCTCAAATGTTGCAGAGGACCATACTCAAAGCCATCAGCCAATATAGCATAAGCTTCCACATCCGTTGGCACTATATATTTTATGGACAGGTTAACTAGACTAATATCATTTCCAGCGACAAATATTGCAGAACCCTTATTGTCTGCTATTGACTTGTCTAAGTTTAAATTCAAACCATTTAATGTGATTTCATTACCTGTTAACATAAATACGGTATTTTTCAAGTTTGCATTCAAACCTGTAATTGCAACATTGTCACAATTAATTTCTAGTTTGCCGAAATTTACAAAATCTCCTACAAAAATCAGATTTTTTCCTTCGAATTTAGGGTCCAAAACACCTTCATCAAAAAAATTACCAACAGTCGATGAATATATATATGTATATTCCTTATCAATCAAATCAGGATGTTCAGGTATTTCTTCATCTGGAGATGACAATACATTATCCATACTTTGATTTAAAATATCTGTACAACTAGCAGTTTCATTTATTTCACTTGCTGATGCAACAGAGATATTTAACAAAACTAAAACAATTATCAAAATTATTAGTTTCTTCGTATTACCACCTCCTTTAATATTTAAATATAATATATTTTATATAAAAAATACTTTATAAATTTATCTTTATTTTTAGACAAATATAATTGTTGATTAAATCCTGCTGAATATTCTTTTAAGTAGTGATGATAATATGCACCAGAGGATATCCACAAAAGATATTATTTTAAAAGTTTAACTTTCGCCCACATAATCTAATCTAAAAATCAGTGCAAAATTCATCGAATTTTAAAAAAAAAAAGTTTTAGAAGAGAGTTAAACTCTTCTATTTAATTTTAATAGTTACTTTTTTACTGCATGGCTTGTAAGTATCGTCACCTTTGAATTTAAGAGTAGCTTTGAATTTACCTCTTTTAGTTAATTTTTTAAGGTTGAAAGTTACTTTACCATTTTTGTTGATTTTTGCAGTGTATGTTTTCTTATTGACAGTAATAGTTACTTTTTTACCTGCATTGAGGTAGATTTTACCGCTTGCAGATGATCCAATAATAGTTTTTAAAGTGGCAGTATATTTTTTTGATTTTGCTTTTACTTTAAATGTTTTTGCTTTAGCAACAAATTTAGTTGTTTTCTTATTAACAACCACTTGTACAGTTTTGAAATCTGCATTTTTATAGTCATTTCCAAGGAAAGAAATAGTTGCTGTGTATGTTCCTGCTTTAACAACATTAATTTGAATAGATGCAATACCCTCAGCATCAGTTTTGACTGTGTGGACGTTATTATCTAAAACAATTTTAACATTTTCATTAGCAATTGCATTACCGTTTACATCTTTTAATGTAACTTTAAATGTTGTTCCACGTTCACCCGCAGAGTAATCAACCGCATAACATGACACATCACTTGCTGTTATTACACTATCAACCCTTGTTGGAGTTATTTTTTCTAAAGTGAATGTAGTCACATTACCGCAAGGATTGATTCCAATTTCACCAGGATAGAATGCAACAACTGTGTGAACACCTTCACCAACATTAGGAACAGTTAAAACAGCAGTATTATTAGATTCAAAAGATACATTATATTCAACACCGTCAACAGTTAATATAAGATCATTGATTGGATTGAATATTATTGTAGAATTATCTTCACAAAGAAGAACAACGGTAATTACAACATCTTCACCAGCTTTAGCATCAGAAACAGTTATGTCAAATGAAGCATCATAATAATATACATTAAATGAATCTTCAGCATGACCAGGTGCAAAATTCTCATCTCCTTCGTATACTGCGACAACAAAATACACTCCAGAAGGATAATCTTCTTTAGATAAAATTAAGGAAGCTTTTCCACCTTCATTTTTAACAGGGAACACTTGACCATCAATATATAAATATACAACACCAGTTGCATTTTCATTGATATGCACATTTACAACAGTCTCATTTTGATTAGCTTGCATGTCTTCAACTGAAATTAATAAACCCGCACCGTCTTCAATTATATTACTAGGATCATTATTATTAATAGCATTCTTACCTTCGGCATTTGCTGAAGAAACAAGATTTCCTTTAACAACATTATTTTTGGAAGTTGATAAATCAATAGCATATTCAGAACTGGAGTTAATAATATTTTTTACAATATTACAACTGCCTGCAGCTGAAGTGAATAGTACAGAACCTTGAATATCATTTTCACTAAGTGTAATGTTAGTTGAAGCAACTGAGATATCGCCTGAAAAATCATTAGAAGAAATCATGGTATTTTTACCACTAATAGTAGTGGTACCATTAACCTTATTATCATTAAATACAGCGCCGGCACCAGTTATTTTTGCAGCACCATTTACAATATTATCATATGCAATACCTGCAGCACCACTTACGGTTAATGCACCAACAGTATTGTCATAAGCAACTGAACCTGCAGCAACTGTCATAGTTGTACCGACAGTATTGTCATAAGCAGTTGAACCTGCAGTAACAGTCATAGTTGTACCTGCAGTGTTGTTATATGCAACTGAACCGGTACCAGTAGTTATACTACTAGGCACAGTGTTATTGAATAAAATTGAATAAGATTGTGCGGTTAAACTTGAACCTTCCTCAAGAATGTTTCCATTGTAAGTGTTGTTGTTTGCACCGGTTCCGCCAAATGAAGTGGAAATAGAACATTTGTGTAATGTGTTGTTTGCAATTATGTTATATTCACCCTCCACCATAATTCCAACTGAGATTCCGCTTCCTTCTTTTCCGTAAAGTATATTATTAGAAAAAGTATTATGATTGTTCAATGGATAAGCAGGAAGAACATCACCCCAAGAGGTTTTGGTAGGTCCAGGTAAGTTTTTAATGTTATAAACATTTAAATAAAGTAAATTTCCGACATCTCCTTCAGCTTTTACGGTATTATTGTCAAATACACAATAACTTGCCCAGGAAAATGTGAATGTTGTTGATCCACCGTTGTTTCTTGTGTAAAAGTAACTGTTTTTGAGTGTTACATAGCTTGAGTTGTCTCTTACAGAGGTTGCACCTACACCTGAACCTACTCTTTGGTCTTCAACTACAACACTGATGTTGTCAAATACTACATTGGTTGTGTTTGAAATCCAAAGTTCAGTGTTGTGCAAGTATATTCCGCTTATGTTGGAACCTGATCCGCCACGACTTACAATGAAGCTGCTTCCAGGGTGTTCGCCAAGCAAACTACCTGCAGTACAGTTTAAGTCGATGTAAGCGTCATTAGTGCTTGAAATGATGTTTATAGGTTTGTTGATTTCAATGTTCATTTCATTTGTACTGTCAGGATTGATGACAACATTGCCTTGGAAGTCCAATGTGATTCCATCTTCAATGAAATCATACAGTTTTCCACCATCATTCTGGTTGAAATAGTTTTTCCAGGTTTTGTTATTCACTACACAATCAGTTAAGTTTACATAAAATGAACTTTCAGTTGGATTTAACCTTACATTACCCCCATACTTAACACTCAATTCATTTATTTTATCAGTAGCATTGATTTGATAAATAACTGTTTCATTTACAAGTTCCCATACGTATTTTTTTCCATTTACAGATACATTAATTGTACCATTAGAATGAGGAATTGTAATGAAAATAAAGTTCTGTTTTGCAGTTTGATAAACGGAAGAGATGATTTCAGCATCTTCCTTACCTACTACTTCAAGAATTTTGGTTGTTTTGAACGGATTGAATGTATCATCACCAGAGTATGAAATATCTATGACGTTGTCTCCAACAACATAGTTTTTGATTTCAGTTGATACTTTTCCGTCGGCAATATCCAAATTATAGGATTCAATGACTTTTGTTTCATTCATCAATGTTATATTCACCTTACCTGTTGCAGCACCCATATAAACTGTAACAGTAGCAGTTTCATAATTGTAAATTTTGCGTGCATCCACATTTGCATCCACATTAAATGAAAATGGTCTTTCAATCGGATTGAACCTATCATCACCTGTATAAATCATAGTAACTTGATTGGAACCTATTGTGTAGTTTGTAAACTCTTGAATCAATCTACCGTTTTCTAGTTTTCCAGTGTATGTTCTTCCGTTAAGAGTAAAATTAACATTTCCGGTTGCATCAAAGAGATTTAGATCCATATACGGAGTCAATCCGTAGTATGCTCCATTAGCTATTACGTTTTCCATTTGCACATGTATATTTTTGGACCAGGATATTGATTTGTAGTAATCATTTCCTGCCCATTTGACCTGAATTTGATAATTGTTTCTTACCCTATCATAGTCAGTGATCTCTTTTAGGAACTTACCATCCACCAAAGGAATTACATAGTCATGGTAATTACCGGAATATCCGAATTTGATTGATACATTGCCTGTGGCATTTTCAATCTCGCCGCTGACGGTAATTATCTGACCGTATTGGGCAACATAGTTGTTGCCCGCATCGGTTGCATTCGGTGTGACCTTAACAGTATAAATCGGTGCAACACTACCTGCAGCCAGTTTTTCATCACCAGCACTTGCACCCAGTTTAAAATCATTATTTGCGTCATTGCCACTAGCGATATCATCACCAGCCGCAGTAATTTCATTAACATCTGAATAACTTTCTCCAAAGTCTTCAGTTACACCAACTGTCATATCATCTGCAGTTGTATTGTCGGAAGCTGCACTTACAACTCCCATTGCAAAAATAGTTAATAATAAAATACTAACTAACAAGTATTTATTAAATTTCACAATTTATACCTCAACATTATTTTTCATCAGATATATTCAATGAAACTTGAATATATATAATATATTATTTAATAAAGTATTATTTAAATATAATCAAAATAAATAAATTTTACTAAACTAAAAAAAAATGACACAACCAATCTGGTGGCAGCTATGATTAAATTTTCAATACTACCATTCCTTTAAATGAAAAAAGATTCACCAATCATAAAAATAATTTATAAAAAGATTAGTAATATTATAATTATAAAATAAACGAAATTATACATTAAAAAATTTATTTTAGAGAACTCCCCTAAAATTTATTAACATATGATAGAAGCACT
Organism: uncultured Methanobrevibacter sp.; assembly: GCA_902782595.1. GTDB lineage: Archaea > Methanobacteriota > Methanobacteria > Methanobacteriales > Methanobacteriaceae > Methanocatella. Next base: position 11,825 of record CACZNW010000080.1, read on the forward strand.
ATAAGAAATCATCTTATAACATGTGAAAATTATGCTTCATATTAGTGTGAAAAACAAAAGAATCCTCATAGAGTAAAGATTGAAAAAATTAAATCACCACACATAAAAAAAAAACACTAACAACATGACAACCATTCAATAATAATATCAATTTTTAATTGTTAATAAAATTAACTTAAACAATTCCATCTGAAGTAATTGAAAATGTAACCTGTCTGCCTTCAGGCAAGCTTCTGTGTCGTTTTAATGTGGCAATTCTTTGATTTGTTTCCTCACCACGTTCCAGTTTAATTATTACTTTACTTATGTATTCAAGTATATCTCCGCCGACCGCTTTAACTTCACTTTTTCCTTCATCGTCGAAAGAAGTATAAATCTGATTTGTAATTATCACTGCAATATCATATTTACGTGCAACATTGGACAGCAGCTGAATTTGTTTTCTTAACTCCTTGCTTAATTTATATGATTTCATATCATCCACACGGTAAAGGGCAACAGCAGAATCCAACACAATCAAATCCACATCTTCATGGCGTTTTCTAAGCCATACATCTATTGATCTTAAGTTTTCAGTCTGCTGTAAAAAATCAGTCGGTTCGAAAACCATTATATTATTGGCCACATTTGAAAAATAAGGTCCTGAAATTTGTTTGATTCTATCAATTGATATTCCACCTTCAGTATCGATATAGATTACTTTCTTGCCTGTTTTTGCAACATTGACTGTTAATTTTAATGCAACATTGCTTTTACCTGAACTAGGAGAGCCGAATATCTGAGTTATACATCCTTTTTCAAAACCTCCCTCAAGCAAATCATCAAGAGAGGAATTTGATGGAATTTTATTATTATCTTCAAAATTAGCCAATACTTTCATAATAGATTATTGAATTTTATATGTTATAAAAATTTTTAATTGCAATAACAATAAGCCATCATGAGATACATACCCTCATTTTCGTATTACCTTTGGTTCAAAACCGGATAAATCAATGATGGAAGAGGGTTTTTTTGAATCCAAACTGCCCACATCAATTACTAAATCAACTTCACAGTCAAGCTGTTCTAAAATCTCCGCCGGATTTGACAGCATCTCATCGTCGGATATATTTGCACTGGTGGTGGTTATCGGGAAAATTCCGGCCAGTCTGCATGCGATTTCACAGTCCGGAACCCTAACACCAACATTTATCCGTCCTCCGGTAATATATCTGGAGACAATATCTCTTTTATTTAAAATAAATGTGTAGGGACCGGGCAAATGGCTGCTGATGATTTCTTTTTGAGATCGGGAAACCTTTGCAACCAAATCAATGGCGTTTATGTCCTGAACAAGTATTGAAAGAGGTTTTAGAAAACTTCTGTTTTTAATTTCAAAAACTCTTTTAACAGCTTTATTAT
>CACZNW010000081.1 GCA_902782595.1 uncultured Methanobrevibacter sp.
AGTTTAGGTAATGTAATTAGTTTTCAGTCTGAAAAGGAAGTTAGAGTAAATGAAATTAACAATTCTCTTCCAGATGATATTCAGATTTTGGCCAGTGCTCCTGTGCGTTATGCCTTTAAGCCGAGATATGCTCAAATGAGACAGTACCGTTATATGCTGTTTCAGGATTTGGACATTGACAAACTTGGGGAATGTGCGGAAATCTTTAAGGGAACCCATAATTTCACAAACTTCACCAAAAGATTTCAGAAAACCACTACAAGAACTATTGATGAAATCAAAATCACAAAAGTCACTCTGGACGATTACCACAAAAGGGAATTTCCAAATCTCCACGATACATTATCACCAGTCTTTGTTGATATTTATGGAGAATCATTTTTATGGAATATGGTTCGCAAGATGATGAGAGTATTTGTGGATGTGGCTGTTGGTAAAATGACCCTGGATGAAGTTGAAAAATTATTGAATCCTGGAGATGATGAGCCAAGAGCTTATATTAAGGTTATGGAACCGGATTATCTGATTTTAATGGATATTCAATATGATGGCATTAAATTCAGGTATGATGATTATGCCTGTGAGAGATTCAGACGCAATCTTGTTGATTCTTTAAGTGATTTGCAGAAAAGATATGCCGTTCGTGAATCTATGATAAAAAGTTTAAATGATTTGCATCAATATTAAAATATAAGATGGTGCAACTGGTGATATTATTGTATTTTTAGGAGTTTTGTGATAATCATTAGTTGAGAGTATAATGTTTGATATCATTTTACTCAACCACCTATAAAGAGGGGATGTTTATGAAAATAGCGACAATTTTGGGGACTCGGCCGGAAATTATTAAAATGGCTCCGATAATAGATGAAATATCAAAAAGGGGTATTGACCAGATTATTCTACACACCGGCCAGCATTATGATAAGGAAATGTCTGACAATTTCTTCCGTGATTTGGAAATTCCGACTCCGGATTATAATATTCATGTGGGATCAGGTACTCACGGAAAACAGACAGGTTTGATGATGAAAGGAATTGAAGAGGTGTTGATTGAAGAAAAACCTGATATTGTTCTTGTTCAGGGTGATACCAATGCGGTACTTGCAGGAGCACTTGTAGCTTCCAAACTTCACATTGCAATCGGCCATGTCGAAGCGGGTCTCAGGTCATTTGACATGACAATGCCTGAGGAGATAAACCGGAGGGCTGCCGATGTTACCTCAACAATGTATTTTATTCCAACTGAAGAATCAGCACTCAATCTCCTTGCTGAAGGATTTTCCCATAAAAATCTGCTTATCACAGGCAATACCGTAGTTGACGCATGTTTCAGACATCTGGAAATAGCTAAAAAAAGAGGTTTCGAAGAGGAATCTCTTGCTGAGCTTGATATTGAAAATATGGATAACATTTTAACATTGACAATGCACAGGGCGGAAAATGTTGATGTAAAAGAAAGGGCAGAAAGTATTATCTCCGCTTTAAAGGAATTAAGTGACATGAATATTATTTTCCCGATTCATCCAAGAACCAGGCATACTCTTGAAAGCTTCGGTCTTTTCGATGAATTAAATGACTTGCCCCATGTTCATATTGTAAAACCGCTTGGATATCTTGATTTCCTGCTTTTAACCTCAAAATCAACATTGATTCTAACAGATTCTGGAGGTCTTCAGGAAGAAGCAATAACACTTAATGTTCCGGCATTAACATTAAGGTACAATACAGAACGTCCCGAAACAGTAACTGCTGGAGGAAATATACTTGTTGGGTCTGATAAGGAAGTTATTTTGGAAAATGCCACTAAAATATTGAACGACGAAGAATTTGCAGATAAAATGAGAAATGCCGAAAACCCTTATGGAAGTGGAGATTCTGCCAAATTAACTGTCGATGCAATCCAAGATTATTACAAAAAAGGTCTGCTTGATATTAAAGCTCCCGAAGATATTATGCGCTCATTTACAAGAAAAATGGCATCAGTTGATGAGGACATTACTGTCGGAGAATTTGAAGACGGTCATAATTCATTAATTCACATGGTCTTTGACGGGGATAAAATGCGTTTTCCGGCAGATGACTTGAACTTAAACGGCATGATGATTAATTATGATGAACGAGAATGATTCAATACTTGTATTTGAGTATTTCACCGCTTCGGGTGAAAAGGATAAGTGCATTATTTCCGAAGCCGAAGCATTAATATTTGCACTTCTGGATGATTTGTCCGGTTTCAATGTGGATCTGGTTATTAACAGTTCTTATGAAAACATTGTCGGAAAATATGATAATGTAAATCCCATTCTGATTGATGAAGACATTATAGGTTGGTTAAAGGATAATGCGATAAACTTTACCGACGCCATTTTCATAGCTGCGGAGAATAACAACAACCTATATAATATCACTAAAATACTTGAAGACAGCAATGTCAACATATACACTTCATCAGCGGAAGCATGCTTTAAAACTTCAGACAAATATGAAACCTATGAAGCTCTTCCAGGCGAAATTCCACAGCCCAAATCATTTAAACTTGAAATTGATTCTGAAAGGCATTGGAAAGGAGCTATTGAAAATTTACATGAAAAATGGCAATCTGAAAATCCGTCAAAGCTATTAAAATTAATTATTAAACCTTTGATGGGAGTGGATTGCGAAAACATTGTAATTTTGGAGGATATTGGGGATGTATCATATAATCTGGAAAATATATTTCCCGCAGGTTCGATGGTGCTTGTTCAGGAGTATATTGAAGGAACTGACATTAGCGTCAGTTTAATATCCGACGGAATAAAAGCTGTTCCGATAAGCTTAAACAAACAGTATGTTGAACTTAAGGATGATAAGGGAACTTATATTGGTGGAAAACTGCCGTATGGCAGTAAATGTAAAAAAGAGGCTTTTGAAATTGCAACAAAAGCGGTCGAATCAATTGACGGACTGAAAGGTTTTGTCGGTGCGGATTTATTGATAAGTGATGATGAAGATTCAGTTTACCTTTTGGAGATTAACTCAAGATTCACAACCCCATATGTGGGTTTGTGCAAGGTGGCTGACTTCAACATTGGTGAAACTATCATTGAACTGATTGACGGAAACATTGCCGTTGATGATTTGAACATTTCTTTAGACGGAAGTGTTGAGTTTAAAAAATTTGGAGATTCATTGGAAATAAGGAGAATATAAACATGAAAATTGCAGGATTTGATATTGGCGGTGCAAATACCGATTTGGCTATAATTGACTTTGAAGACGGTGAAATTAAAAATATTGATGTTGATTTCGCATACCTTCCAATGTGGAGCAATAACGATGACTTGTCACGGGTTCTAATAGATCTGATTGAAAGTATCTGTCCGGTTTCACAAATAGATGCTGTGGGTATTTCAATGACTGCAGAACTTGTTGACGCATACGATACAAAAAAAGATGGAGTTCTCGATGTTGTCGGGAAATGTGAAGAAACTTTCACTTGTCCGATAGCTTATGTTGGAGTTGACGGGATGTTGTCAAAATCCGACATTGAAAAGACTCCCCTTAAAGCGGCCGCCGCAAACTGGATTGCAACAGCTCAAATCGCAACATTAATATCTGATAACTGTATTTTCATAGACACCGGAAGTACCACAACAGACATTATACCGATTAAGGATGGTTTTGAATGTGCAATAGGTAAATCTGACTTTGACAGGTCTGCAACCGGTGAGCTGGTATATACAGGTACATTAAGAACCAATCTTGCAAGTTTTCTTGATAAAGTAACTTTAAACGGCAAGGACTATCGTGTGGCCAGCGAACTGTTTGCACAAACCGCTGATGTTTACATGGTTCTGGATTTAATCACAGAAGAAGATTATGTCTGCGATACTTTTGACGGTGAAGGCAAATCAAAACTGGAATGTGCCCGCAGAATTGCACGTGTGGTCTGTGCGGATTTGGAAATGCTTTCCATGGAGGATGTCGTTGAGATGTCAAAATTTATCCATAAAAAACAGGTTGAGCAGATTGCAGAGGGTTTAAAACAGGTTAATGAAACCCAAAATCTGGATTTGATTGTGACAACAGGTCTTGGAAAAGACATTCTCGACAAACCTGCAGCAGAACTTTTAGGATTAAAAGTCAAATCAATGGCTGATATTCTAACTGATGAACAGTGTGTTGTGGCACCGGCAGTTGGGACTGCCGTGATGATGGAAAAATACTTAAGATGATGGTTTTAAACATTGTTAGTACCATACATCCTTAAGACCCAACAAATAAGCTCCGCCGTTGGCTATCAAATGAATTATTAATGTTAATGTGATTGTTATTATTACAAAAATAATGTTTATTTCAATCACCGGTGAAACCAGAATTAATGCAAATATTATAAAATCTAGCTGATCAAGGAGCGGAGCGGGTTTTCCCCTTCCGATTCCAAGTCTTCTTTTTAAAAAACTGCCAATTGCATCACCGACCAGTGCTCCGAAACCTAGTAAAAATCCAATCAATATTCCATTGTTAACATCGGTTACAATTGGAGTGATAAGGTATTGCCCGATTTCAGGCAGTATCATTGGGGCAAGATATCCCTGAACGGCACCTGTAAGTATACCGATTGCAGTTCCGGCAATCAGTCCTCTCCATGTAACGCCATCTCCAATCCATCGATTGCCTTTTGAGTCGCATTTTCCAAAATCAACCGGTGTACCGCCCCCAAAGGCAAGTGCTCCTCCATTTGAAAAGTATGCCGGAAGAATGAAATACAATGTTGTTAGGAATGCAAACAATATTGTTTGGATATCAAGTGCCATTAATAATTTACTCCTTTGTAGTATTTACAATACATATTTATAAAATTAATAATATTTAAATATTAAATTGTTTTAAATATATTATATTATCTAAGTTTATACTAATATTGCTTTAGTATTGTAAAGGTGATTTTTTTGAAAATTAAAAATACAAAAAGTTTATGTCCGGAGTGTGGTAAACCTCTTGATGCAGAAGTATACGACGAAGACGGTAAAGTCTTAATCAAAAAAACTTGTGATGAACACGGAGAATTTATCAATACTTACTGGAGTGATGAAGAACTATATGGGAGAGTAGGAAAATATGTTCCATCTATTACCGGTGTTGACAATCCGTCTGTTGAAGACAGTGCGCCTTGTCCAAGTAATTGTGGATTATGTTCAAAACATGAGACTTCAACCGTTTTAGGTTTGATTGATGTTACAAACAGATGTAATTTAAGATGTCCGGTCTGTTTTGCAAATGCGGCCGCTGCAGGATATTTATATGAACCTACTCAAAATGAAATCAGACAAATGCTTAGAAATTTAAGGGACCTAAAACCTTACCCTTGCCCGGCTATCCAGTATGCCGGAGGAGAACCAACTGTTAGAAAAGATATAGTTGAACTTGTTAAAATGGCAAAAGAGGAAGGTTTCACTCACGTTCAAATCGCCACCAATGGTATAAGATTAGCTAAAAGAGAAAATTTGGCTAAAGAATTAAAAGAAGCAGGATTAAATACTGTTTATCTTGCTTTTGACGGAGTAACTCCAGAGCCTTATATTAATAACAGGGGTAGAAATTTACTTCCGGATAAAATTCAAGCTATTGAAAACTGTAGAAAGGTAGGTTTGGGAGTTGTACTTGTACCTACGCTCGTTAAAGGAGTCAATGACCATCAGGTTGGAGAAATTATTAAATTCGCATTTGACCACAGTGAAAATATCTATGGTGTAAACTTCCAGCCTGTTTCATTTGCCGGCAGAACTCCTGCTGATCACGTTGAAGAGCAGAGAATTACCATCCCTGATTTTGTCAATATTATTGAAGAGGAAACTGATGGTGAGGTTCCAAGCAGTTCATTTTATCCTCCGTCTTCAGTTGAACCTATTGCTGAGTTCATTTCTTTACTGGGCGGTGAAAGTTCAGCTAAAGTAACATTAAACTGCCATGAACACTGTGGAATAGCAACTTATGTATTCCGAGAAAGAACAGAAGGCAACGGAAAAGATAAATTAATCCCAATCACTGATTTCATTGATGTTGATGATTTATTTGAAAAATTAAAAGAATATAATGAAAAACTTAAAGCGGGTAAATTCGGATCCCGTAAGAGGGTTTTAGCCGGTTTAACAGGTAATCTTCCAAAATTGATTCATCCCAGCAGGACTCCAAAAGATTTGGATATTACAAAAATTTTATTAAATGTTTTTGTTAAAGGGGATTATGATGCATTGGGAGACTTTTCTAAAGATTCAATGCTTATCTCTTGTATGCACTTTATGGATCCGTTCAATTTTGATGAGGATAGAGTTAAAAAATGCGTTATTCATTACGCAACACCTGACGGAAGAATCATTCCATTCTGTACATTCAATTCAATGTACCGTCCGGATGTAGAACAGGACTTTGCAAAACCTTTAAAATAAAAAATTAAACTTACAGAAATCACCTTTCTTTTGGTATTTGGGGGATTTCCCAAATACTTCGTATTTTTTTTATTAACTTGTTTACAGTGATTATTAATGGATATTATTAAAGGAAAAACCTGGACTTTCGGAGAAAATATTGATACTGATGTTATTATTCCCGGAAGATATTTAAGAACATTCAATCCGCAGGATTTGGCGAACCATGTTCTGGAAGGAGAAAGGCCGGATTTTACAAAAAACGTTAAATCAGGCGATATTATAGTTGCTGATGAAAACTTTGGATGTGGTTCATCAAGAGAACAGGCACCGGTAGCTATTAAAACAGCAGGGGTAAATGCAATTGTAGCCAAATCATTTGCAAGGATTTTTTATAGAAATGCGATTAATATTGGATTGCCGGTCATTGTTTCAGATATTGAAGCTAAAGACGGGGACATTATTGAAATAGATTTGTCAAAAGGAACACTTGTTAATGAAACAACCGGTGAGTCAAGAACTTTTGAACCTTTCAAAGAGTTTATGCTGTCAATTCTGGAAGACGGTGGTCTGGTTAACCATTATCTTAATGATTCTGAATAGGAGGCATGAAAATGAATTGTCCGATTTGCGGTTCTGATGATATTGAAATTTTAAATGCAAAACAGAAAACAACTAAGAAAAAATTAACTGAGGAATATCTGCTCAAATGTGAAGACTGCGGTCATGTTTTTAAGGATGTCATATCTTTAAAAAAACCAAGACCTTACAGGCTGATTATTTCCGAGCAGGATAAATCCCACAAGACCACAATTGATTTGTCTCCAAGTGATGAGTTAAAAGTGGGGGATAATCTGATAACAGAATTCGGTCAGGTTGAAGTTACAGGCATTGAATCTGGAGACAAAAGAGTAAGCAAATCAAAACTTGAGGAAGTCAATACAATTTGGGCATCTTCAGTTGAGATTCCTGCTCGTATAGGATTCTCAGTTGATTTGCATGGTGAAGTGGACTCATATAAACTTGACCTTGACAGGGATTTTGAAATAGCTCCGGGGGATATTGTTAAAATTGACAATCATATTGTTAAAGTCCATGTTATTAAAACACAGGAGCGAAAACTGACTTCAGGATTTGCAAAAGCACATGTAATTAAGAGAGTTTACTCAAAACCGGTCAAATTCAATAATTATGACTATGATTTAACCAAAAACATATTTAAAAAGACTAAATAGGTGGATTTCATGAAAGTATTCATTGAATCTTATGGATGTACATTTAATCAGGCAGACGGACAAATCATTGCAGGCAATCTTGTGGAAAATGATATTGATTTGGTTGACAATATCGATGAAGCCGATGTAATTATAGTCAATACATGTTATGTGAAATTGCCTACCGAGGATAAGATGACCTATAGAATTCAAAAACTGCAAAGGGAGTTTCCGGATAAAAAGATTATTGTCGGAGGATGTATGGTTGAAATTGATCCGGAAAAATTGGATAAAATCGGTTCTGATATTTCATGGATTGGCCCTCATCAGTTAAATAAATCTGCCAGTGTGGTTAATGCAACCTACTGCGGGGACATTATTCGTGAAACAGGTTTTTCCAAGGAATCCAAAGTTAATGTTCCTAAAATTAGTGATGGTAGTTTAATTCACATTCTCCAGATTTGTGAGGGTTGTCTGGGTTCTTGCACGTTTTGCTGCACTCGTTTTGCTCGTGGACCATTGAACAGTTATCCTATTGAGGATATCGTTGCTGAGGCACGTAAAGCCATTGAGGACGGGGCATGTGAAATTCAGTTGACTGCACAGGACACAGCAGCATTTGGCCGGGATAGTGGTGAAAAACTGTCTGATTTAATTAAAGAAGTGGCTAATTTAGATGGAGATTTTCGTGTTCGTGTTGGAATGATGCACCCTAGAAACATTTTAAATGATGTTGATGAAATAATTGATGCAATGAAACATCCGAAGGTATATGACTTTATTCATTTACCCGTTCAAAGTGGAAGTGACAGGGTATTGTCAGATATGAGAAGGGGCCATACAATTGAACAGTACAAAAATATTGTATCCAGATTCAGAACTGAAATTCCCGATTTGACTTTGGCTGTAGACATTATTGTCGGTTATCCTACCGAAAGTGAAGATGATTTTAATCAGACAGTAAAGTTGCTTCGTGAAATCAAACCAAGTTTGATACATTTGTCAAAATACCAGCATAGAATCGGTGCAATTTCTTCCTCATTAACTGAAATTCCTCCAGTAATAATGAAGAAAAGATCAAAATTTTTATCTCGAATCAAAGAAGAAATAACTGAAGGGGAAAATAGGGAACTGGTTAATTCTGTTCAAAATGTATTGGTTGTTGAAAAAGGTTCTAAAGGAGGATACATTGCAAAGACCAATTCATATATTCCGGTGATTGTTGATGATGTTGAATTAGGAACTTTTGTTGATGTTAAAATAACTGAAGCTACCGCAACTTATCTTAAAAGCGAATTATTGGAAGAATAATTTTTTATTTATATTAGTTTTCTTATTTTGATATTATTGTTAATTTTTATGCTTTAAATTTTGGTAATATCTATATTTTTTTTTAATATTCAAAAGCATATTGAAATAGTTATTGTACTAAAATATGAGGGATAAATATCCATTTTTACCGATACCTTTATATACTATTGTTTACTATCTTTTAATTGGAGGTGTAATTATGAGTGAATTACCAATCGCACCAGTCG
>CACZNW010000082.1 GCA_902782595.1 uncultured Methanobrevibacter sp.
CGTGGTTTTCACCCATCGCACCTACTCCGACAACTCCTACGTTAATAGTTTTCAATTTAATTCCTCCGTTTAAACATAATCTGTGAAGAGCTTTCCAATGCGACCGCCCATTTCGACCGCATCTCTTATTGACCCTTCTTCAGTGTGCTCCTTAAGGATTTCACCTTGTTTGGTTAATAATATTGAATAAATGCTAAATTTATTATTATTCATACGTGCTATTGACCCGATTGGCCATTGGCAGCCAACACCGAGCTCTTCGAGCACTTTCTTTTCAGCAAAAACTTCCTGCATGGAATTGTAATCATTTAATTTTGATATTATTGGTTTAAAATCAGAGTCACGTCTGGTAATTATGGCCAGCGCACCCTGACCTGCAGGAGGGGTAATATAATCTAATGGAAATACATTTTTAATGTATTTTGTCAAGTTTAATCTTTTAAGTCCTGCTTCGGCCATTATTGTTGCATCCAAATCAGTTTCCAATGTTTTTTGGATTCTGGTTTCGATATTTCCTCTGATAGGTTTAAGCTCAAATCCTTTATCATAATGATTACAGAATGCTTCTCTTCTAAGACTGCTGGTTCCAAGTTTTGAGCCCGGACCCAATTCATTCCAGTCTTTTTTAGAGATTAACACTTCATGTGGAGATTCACGTTTAGGAACAGCCACAACTTCTAAATCTTCATCCAGTTCGGTTGGCAAATCTTTAAAACTATGGACGGTAAAATCAACTTCCTCTTCCAAAAGGGCAATGTCCAGTTCTTTTGTAAAAAGACCCTTTGAATCCATATTGTACAATTGGGATGTGGTAATTTTATCTCCTTTTGTTTTGATAATGTCTATATCAATAGATTCTCCAGTTATTTTAGATAAATCTGCACAAACTTGCTTGGTTTGGACTAAAGCTAATTTACTACCTCGTGTTCCTACAATCATTAATTATCTCCAAGTTTTAAAATTTATTTTATAAGGTTTAACTTATAATTTTGTTACATTATTAACTATAGAGTTAATATATATTAAATGTTTCAATTTTTTTTGAAAATTTTTATCTCTGTGAAAGTTTTCGGTAATCTGACCGGTAAATAAAAAGAAGATTTTCACAGTTTTTTATAGCCAATTCATAAATATCTTCGGGGGTTTCAAAATATTTGTGTGGACAGGTCAGTTTTGATGCAAGGGACAATCCCAACTCTCCGGTTAATAAAATATATCTGTTCAATGTGTTAAGGTAATCTGCCAGTTTTTCTTCGTCAATTTCTTCGCAGGTGATTCCGTAATCTCCGCCAATCGAGATGTAATAATTTTTCATATCACCAATCATCTGCACGGATTCTTTTATCGCCTTGGTGTTTAATCCTGGATTGATTTCTTCAATGATTGTTGAGTTTTCAAATGTTTTCTTATTGGTTCTACCAGGAATTCCCTTGTAATTTTCAAGACCTCTGATAATTTTTTCAGCACTTATCTCCAAACAGAGGCAGGTTAAAATCACACCCAGAACATTGCTTGCATGGTGGGGACCCGGTGCAAAACAGTTCAATTCAATTTCTCCTGAAATCACATTGTCGCTGACGGTTTTAACATTGGTATATTTAATTTCAAACTGGCTTTTATTTAAATCGTAGTTTGCATTTTCAATAAAGAGATTTGCCGAGGTATCGTTTAAACTGAAGGTATTTATTCTGTCATGTCCTATATCTGAATAATATTTATCCATTGATTCCTTTTCAATGCAGACACATTCGCATCGAAACACTTGTTTTTTCGCATCGGATGCGCTGCTTCTGCCTTTTGCTATGGGGTAGTCTTCGGCAATATTCAATAAAAGTCCGACATCACCGATACCGGTGACTCCAAGGGATGACTCAAAAATTGCAGAATTATATTTTCTTAAGTTTTCACTTTCAACTGTACCCTCTGATATTTTACATATTGGATTAGCCACTTTATAGGCCAGATCAATGGTTTCTTTTATATTTGCAGGGGTTATTGATATGTCCCTTCTTAATATGATTTCTTTTTTGTCTTCATATAATAAAGCACCAAGGCTTGAGAGAATCAGAGGATTTTCATCGATTAGAATCTCTTTAAGCATGAAAACGGAGGTGGTTTTCCCTTTAACTCCGGTCACTTCAATTTTAATAATGTCTCCTGCCCAGTCTTCTATAAGTTCACCTATAACCTCATGATGGCTCTGAAAGGTATAATTCAGATGGGGATTATATGATTCTATCTCATCAAATCCTAAAGGCATATGGATGGGATAGATTATATTCATATCTCCCTTAAAATCGGCCAGATCCTCCAGTCTGATTAAATCAACATTATAAATTTCAAGCATCTTTGCATCGATACTGTCAAGCGTATTGTAAATGTCGTATGCAAGAACATTTCTGGATTTTTTGGCTAAACTGATGGCTATTTTAACTCCACCGTGAGTCATGTCAATTACGAGATTGTTCATTAGGGGCACCTGGTTGTATTTCCGATTCCACCGTCTTTTAATTTGTCTTTAACTTTTTCATAGAAGTATTTGCTTGAAGTTCTAATGAAGTATGCATCCTTGTCGAATTTTTTAAATTTAATTTCTTCTTCATAATCTGCTTCTTCGTTAATTTGACCGTCCATAACAAATACTGCACGTTTTCCTTTCTTAAGTAACTTTACAGTAATTTCACTATTGTCAGACACTACAAATGGTCTTACTCCAAGTTTATAAGGACAAATAGGAATTATGATAAATCCTGCTACTTTAGGGTCAACAATAGGTCCTCCCGCCGACATTGCATATGCTGTAGATCCGCTTGGTGTTGAAATGATTAGTCCATCGGCTCTGACCTCTTCTATTATTTCCCCGTCAACCTGTATTTGGAAATGCAGTATTTTGGCGGCTTTTTCAGTCATGACAACTACCTCGTTCATTGCGGTGTAATTGTGATTTTCATGTGAAACTACAAGGCGGGTTCTTTTTTCTTTATAATAATCTCCTTTTAAAATGTCTTTTAGGGCAATGAATGTGTCTTTTACTTCAATTTCAGTTAAAAATCCTACTGTGCCCATGTTTATTCCAAAAAGAGGAATTTCAGGATTCAGTCTTGACTGCGCTCTTAGAAGTGTTCCGTCGCCTCCAAGAATTGTTGCCATGTCGCATTCAAAGTCAAACAGTTCCTCGCCCAGTTTCTCATAATTTATGTTGAAGTCAATGTCATCAAACATGTCTGCAATTTCGGGATAGATATCTTTGGCAGCCTGTATGATTTCGTCAAGTTTCGGATTTTCTCTAAGTTCAACCAGTTTCTGCGCCAGTCTTTTTTCAATAACTACTTCGCATCCGTTGGTTAAAATAAAGTCAATCATTTTTGCTGAAAATAAAATAGGGACGTTTTTGTCAATTCTTGAGATAACTCCGATTTTACCGATGATGTCTGCCTGATTGTCATTTAAAATGTCAATAATTTGTTTGTGCATTATTTCGTTATTTGCAGCTACAACAATTGTCTTTTCATAAATGCTTAAGACGTTGTCAAGTTTTTGACCATATTTGTCGGTTATTATGCCTCCTGCCTCTTCCAGAATCAGCTTTCCTGCTGCAATATCAATTATTCTGCTGCCTCTCAAATCAAGAAATGCATCGTATTTTCCGCTTGCCACATACGAAAGTTCCAAAACAACACTTCCCAAAACTCTCATACGGCGTGCACTGTCAACAAGTTTTGAAGCTTCTGATGTTCCGGTTTTTGTAAATCCTCCAAGTGTCATCTGATTGATATTAATCACGTCACTCGGCTTTACATTTTCATTATTTAACCTACATCCTTTTCCTTTTTCGGCTTCAAAGAAGTTACCGTTTGCCAAATTGTACACAAATCCAAGTTCAACATCGTTGATTGTTGAAATTCTGCCCTGGTTTACATCGGCAACTGCAACTGAAATGGCATAGGCGGGTATTTCTTTAATGGCATTGCTTGTTCCGTCAACGGGATCTATTAGGAATATGAATTTTGGAGTTTCATCTTCAGTCAAGTCGGTCCGCCTTAATTCTTGAGTTAAAACAATGCTTCTTTTGGTTCCTTTTCCTAATTTTAACTCTCCGATTTCCTCACTGACTAAATATGAATAAACATTTGCGTTTTTTAATATATTGATAATCTTTTCTTCAGCTATCTGGTCGATAAATGATGTTGGGGTGCCGTCTGCACCAGTTTTTACTTCTGTACCGCCCAAATCTGTTCCGGCATATTCCCTAACTGCCGGACCGACTTCTTTAATTATTTTATTTGCCAATCCTCTGGCAATTGTTCTGGTTTTATCATCCATTTTTTAGCTCTCCACAATTTTTTCATTCAGATAAACTACCGATGCTATTGCTGATGCAGTATCTTTAACTTTTGCGGTTGAATATTCAAGATACAGTTCTTTTATCTCAACATTTCTTTTTTTCATCATGTATTTAACCATCTCCCGAGCTTCGCTGGTCAGTTCATCATTGTCTCTGTTGATTCCACTTGTTTCAACAACGCATCCTAGGGTTTCTCCAATAGCTATACATACCACTGCGGTTATCACGTCTCCGGGATTGTCTGAGGTAATTTCCGATAAGACACAGTTTACCATTGCGCCGGCTTTGAGTTTCGGCAATTCTTGAATCTCAGTGTTTCCCTCTAACATGCTGGAAACTTTTATAAGGTTAACGTCTCCAATTCCAGCATTGCTCAATGCATTATCGAAGGCATTTAATTTTGTAGGTCCTTCATCATTTCCGGATACGATTGCTATTTTCATTTTTATCACTTTTTTTTTATTTTATAATCTAAAGATTTGAATTTTAAAATTAATAAAATTATTTTTTTTCAGATTTAATTTTTCAGGTTAAAAATAAACGAATAATTTATATAAAATGGAAAAGATAATTTATAGTAATCTAATAATATTCCTTATTATAAGATTAAAAACCGGTTTTTAAATAAAAATGGAGGAAAATTAATGTCAACAAAAGTTGTAGAAATTAAAACATTAAAAGTTGGAAAGTATATAGTTTTGGGAGGAGAAGCATGTAAAATCATTAGTTATACCACTTCATCTCCTGGTAAACACGGTGCTGCAAAAGCAAGAATTGAAGCAGTCGGTGTTTTCGATAATCAAAAAAGAAGTCTTGTAAAACCTGTAGATAACAAAGTAGATATTCCTATTATCGACAAAAGATTAGGACAA
>CACZNW010000083.1 GCA_902782595.1 uncultured Methanobrevibacter sp.
AATATATGCGTATGCAATTTTTGTAAACATGTTCAATTTGCTTTGAAACCTTGTTCCAATTGTATTTGCTTTCAACTAAATGTTTTCCGGTATTACCAAAATTTTCACATAATTCTTTGTCATTTAAGAGCTTTTCAAGGCAACTTGCCAGGTCATCTTCATTAAAATCACATACAAGCCCCACATTGTCCTTGACCCAGGTATGAATATGGTTGTTTTTTGTCAGAACCAACGGTCTTGAACATGCCATGGCTTCAAGACCGCTTGTTGTAAATGATTCATATCTGGATGGCATAACAAACACATCACAGTCAATCAGTGCTTCAATTTTATCTATGCCTGTTAATACTCCTGGAAACATAACTTTATTGTTTAAATCAAATTCATCAATCAGTTTTTCAAGTTCTTCCTTAAAACCGTAATCTCCACCAACGAGAACTAATTTAACATTGTCATTGGGTATTCTGTTAAAACTGTTTATTAATAAGTCAAGACCTTTTATTTCATGTATTCTTCCTAAAAATAGGATTATTTTATAATTTTCATCAATATTATATTTTGATTTGAATTTTCCTCTGGAAGGTAAGTCGTTATATTCATTTAAATTTATTCCCAACGGTATTATCTCAATTTTATCTGATGAAACTCCCATTTTCAGATACTGTTCCTTTTCAACTTCAGTTAATGCAAAAACCTTGGATGCATCCTGCAGTATGTCAAATCCCCAGAGTTTGTCAAAGATTTCCTTTAACTGTTCCTTTTGAAAAAATGGAAGAACTGATCCGTGAGCCTGCAGAACATAGGGAATATTATTTTTTTTGGCATATCTGTGTGTTGCAACAGCTAAAGAGTGTCTGTGTTCATGAATGTGGATTATGTCAAAATCGGCAACAGTTTTTTTAAGATAACTGATTAATCCAATCGGAGTGTCGATTGTCAGCTTATTTTTAAACCCGTTTGAAATGTTTTTAAAGTAAAATACTTTAATGCCGTCCACGTCAACATTGTAATTGTCTTTGAATTTCAGCCGTTCATCACAGTTGTCTGTTGTGTAAACCGTAACATCATGTCCGTTTTCAACTTGTTTTTTTGCAATTTGATAGGATGCATTCACCACTCCTCCGTGTGAAAAACAGGGAGCAAATGAAGGTACAATATGTAAAATTTTCATTTTAAACACTCTTTTCGTAAATATAAACATTATTAATATTTTTTATTTCAGTATAATTTGTTACATTCTCAAGGACTTTATCTGATATATAGTAGGTGGCATTGCTTGCATCAATCGTTGCTTCATCACTGCTTTTTATTGCAAGGAGATTTTCCCCCAGCCACCAGTTATAGGCTCTTACATTATATGCTCCAATGGATAAATTTTTATAATCCGGATTGGTGTCAATAATATAGTCTGAAACATCCTCGATTGTGTTATACTCAGAGGTTTCATCAAATGTAAAGGTAAATGTAAATGCCTGAATAATAAATAATGCAATCAGCGCAATAGGAATTATATTTTCGCTGATTTTAATGTGCTTGTTGATTGTTTCAATTGAAAGCAATACAAAATAGACTACTGCAGGAAATATTGGTAAAAGATACCGATTCACCTTTATACTGTAATAACTGTAAAATATTAAGTTTGAAAATATCCATGCAAGCATGAAATATTGCGTTTTATGCTCCGAACCCCGACCCATAATGTATAATCCGAGCAGTACAAGCAGTGTTGTTATAATTGAACTTATTCGGGTAAAACTTATTATTGCCACTAAAAATATTACAAGCGAAACGATATCTTTTTTCTGGGGGTTTCGCCAATGTTCAAATAACCACAGGCCCATTCCAATAAGGATTATTCCGGCGATTGCCCATGATAGCGGTGTTGAATTTTCAAGTATAGGATTTCCGTCAATTACAGTATGTGAATTTGAAATGAAATTCAGGAAATTGCTTACATAATAACTGGTGTCGGTATTGTATGCGGGATCAATTTCAGCGCCCTGCACTCCACTGATTCCATTTGAAATCTGGTCTCCCGCACCAAAGGTGCCAGAACCCATAATTAAAATCGGACGCATTACTATAATTATCAATATCAGTCCGATTGCTGTTCCTATTGCTATTTCCTTTAAATCCTGTAAGTCTACAGTAAATCCTTTTTCATAAACATAATAAAGTACCAATGCAGGCAATATTAAAAGAACAGTGTATCTTGTAAAAATGCCTAATATAAGGAATACTATTGCAAATTTATAAAATTTGGCGTTGTCCTTAATTGCAATAACTGCAAATAATGTTGTCCAGATAATCATTGAAACGGCGGGAATGTCTAGTGTCCCATTTGCAAGCCAGGTCAAATAAAGTGACAGTGAAGAATATATTACTGTCCCGGTTAAACTTAAAATTTCGCTGAAGTATCTTTTAAGCAAAATATAAAAACCGATATTGCCGAAAATCGCAAAAGCTCCGGTTACAATGTATATTGCTAATTTGTCAACAAATCCGAAACGAAAAAATATTGATGTTAAATAACAAATCAGTGGGGACAAATAAATTGTTCCGGTAGCGCGTATGTTGGTTCCAGTATAATAAAGAGCGTTCAACAAGTATACATAAACGTCTGAGCAGTATATTCCTAAATTCAAATTAAACATGATGTAATAGCCGGTTAAAGCCAAGCTGAATACTGTAACTATAATCAGAAAATATCCGTCAGTTCTGTTTAAATTAAAATCTTTTAACATTGCAATCTGTTAGTAATATTTGTATTTTATGATAATAATACTTTTTTCAAAAATTTTAAATTAATCGGGTGATAAAGTATTAGATGAGGGATTTACTTGTTTGATTTGGACAGGAAGACAGAAAATAAATTAACGATTATTGCCATTGGACTGGTTGCTTTGGCAATTACTTTTCTGATTATCTATCAAAATTCCACTCATTACATTTTAGGCAACAGTTATAGGGATGTATTTCTCTATCTGATTGAAGCATTGAGAATGTCAGGTGTGGAAATCGAAGGCTATGCCTATGTTAATTATTTGCCGCCATTTGTTCCTTTTTTAACATCTCTTTTGTTCAGGATGGGATTTGTATCTCTGGCAAGTATATTCATTACTTCGGGAGTTTTCTTTTTTGTTGGAATAATGGGAATGTTTTATTTGCTTCGCTTGAGATTCAATAATTTTTACGCGTTTTTCGGCGCATTTTTATATGCTACCTTATTCATCAATATAAACTGGGTTGGAAACGGTACACTGGACATTGGATTTGTTGCACTGATGATTTGGGCATTATATTTCTTTATTCAGGCAATGGAGAAAAATCAGAAGTATTTCTACCTTGCATTTCCATTGGCTGTTTTAAGTTTTTTTACAAAATACACCGGCGCATTGATTGTTGGAGTAATGCTTTTATACTTTATGAGCCGGACAAATATTGCAACCAATATTAAAAAATACTATAAAAACATATTCGGAGGAATTCTGGCGGGAATTTTAACTTCACTCCCATTTTTCGCATATTTTTTCATTAACAATATTCCTCTGGGATTTTTAAATCAGGCTTCCGAAGTTTCATCTGAAAGCTCCCTAACAACCACTCATGCAGGTAAACTGGTTGTCAATGATTTGTTTTTCTATATCAAGGGCATTATCTATGATATCTCTTCTACAAGATATATAATTGGAATAATAATATTTTCCCTGTTCATTATCGGTGCAATTTTTGTAATCTGCATGTTTTTCAATACTTTTAAAAAGTCATATTCCAAAATTAAAAATCAGGATTCGAGCATTTATAAATGGACTGTCCCTGCAACAGTGATGTATCTGCTTTTAATCATCTCTTTTTTAATGGTTATAGTATCGTTTTTCACTGCAAGTATGTTTTCGTTTATCTATTCTGAAATGCTTCTGTTTGCGGGAATGTATCTTCTTGCATATTCACTTACCAAAATTATTATAAACTATGATGAAGTCGATAACGTCTGGTTAAGTACATATCCATATCTGGCAATTAATATTGCAATGACAGGCCTCTTTCTGTCTTATTTAATATTTTTCACAGCACATTTAACCAAAGCCGACAGATATTTCACAGCGATGGCTCCGGGATTCATTTTTCTGGTTGTTTTTTCGGTTGAAATATTATTCAACAGATTCAAAGAGATTAAGTTTAGGAATTTCAATTTCAGATATCTGATTCCAATAATAATCATGATTGTGATGATGGTGTTCTGCGTTAATTATATTGTTGGTGTTCATGATAATCCGGTAGCTGTCAATGAACATGATGCTTCCGGTTGGCTTGACGGTAAAGATGGGATTATGTTTTCAAACAGAGGTCCGGTTTACACATGGTATCTGCAAAAAGAAGTTAAATATGCCAGAAATGTTGGCAATGATACTTTGTTAAGTCGGGAACTGCATGACGGAAATGCCACTTATTACATTTCCACGGGCAAAGTAAATCTGACAGGTTACCGTATGGTTAAAGAATTTGGGGATGTTAAAATATATGAATCAAAATGACCCGAGTGCAAATGCTACAAATGCTATTAACATTCCTATTTTTAAATATTTGGATGCTTTACCTGCAGTTTTTTCATCCTGTGATTTGATAATTATAAATGCAGAGTAAAGGAATAAAATAACTGCAATGACAATAATAACTAAATACAATATTCCAAATATATGATAAAAGTATAATAATGGACATAGGGCACTGTCAGCAATAATCAGTATGGTTGCAATTACTGCAGGGATTTTAGCACCAATCATTATCGGCAATGTTTTGGCACCGTCGGCCTTATCTCCTTCAATGTCCTCTATATCTTTTATTATCTCACGTGCGGTTGTCATTACAAATGCAAAAAACCCTAAAATTATTGAAGTCATCACAATACTTGGATTGTTGATACAGAATCCTCCAAAAACAAATCCAAAACCGGTCATGAAACCAACAGCCAGATTCCCTATTAAGGGAGTTGTTTTTAATTTATATGCATATAAATAGAGAATAACGTCAGCTATCAGCACAATTGCAAACGGAATCCAGTTGTTTGTCATATAACTGATTAAAAACCCGCATATGGTTCCGGCTAAAAACAGGAAATATCCGTAGTTTCTGCCGTTTTTAAGTGAAATCCTGCCTGAAGGAATTGGTCTTTCGGGTTTATTGATCAAATCAATATTGTAGTCAAAATAGTCATTTATAACATTTCCAGCGGCAGTTTCAAAAAATACCGTTATCATTGCAAGGATAACAGGTATGCTTACTGTTTTATCAATCAGTGCAACTAAAATAATTGATATTGCACCCATTAATGCATTTCCGGGTCTTAAAATTTCGATATATGGATTCATTGTATTTCCTCAAGAAGTTGTGCAAATTTTTTTGCGGTATTCACCATAGAGTATTCATCTGCAAATTCATTTCCACAGTATTTTAATTCACTGTTATTATATTTTAGGTAATAATCATAAATAGCTTTTTTACAATCTTCAACATTGGATACATGATAACCGATTTCGGTCTTTTCAATCAGATCCTTAAGTGAACCTTCAGGATATCCAATTGACAGTATTGGCTTTTGGGAAGCCATATATTCATAGACTTTCCCCGGAATAAACATTTTTTCAGATTCACTCATCCATGAAATCAGAAGCAGCACATCGGAATTCATCTGATTTTCGAGAACTTCCTTGTGTGTGATTTTACCGTGCACATTAACGATTCGCGAAACATTATATCTTTCGGACAGTTCCTCCAGATTGGTGGTGTCACCATAAAAATCAATGTGGATTTTGTCAGGATTAATTTTATTTTCACTGATTAACTGATTTATGCTGTCAAAAAGTATTGAAGGGTCTCTTTTGCCGTTGTAAAGCGAACCGGCATACATCAGGGTTAATTTTTCACTTGAAGATGTTTGTTTAACATTTTCAAAATCCTCGGGGTCATAGCCTGAAACAACTGCCTCGATTCTTTTTTGAGGATGCAGGCTCTGCAATGTCTTGCGGGCAAGAGGTGTTGTTGTAGTTAGAATGTTGGCATTTTCAAATGTTTTGAGTTCAAGTCTTTTTTCAAAGTAATTCCTAATGAAAGTATGGTTGATATATGGATTCAGATTCCATAAATCTCTTAAATCTGCAATCCATGGAATATTATATTTTTCCTTTAAATCATGTGCAATGGTATGGCAGGTTATTGGAAATGAAGATGATATTATTCCGGATATTTTCCCATTTTCTATGATTTCACAGCATTTTTCAAATGCAGGATCATACCAGTATTTCATGCCGTCGGGATATGCGAAGATTTCTCCGGCAAGAGATATTGCCTTGGAGATTAAAGGGTTGGTTTGTGACTTTGAAGGTGCTTCGCCGACCGATTCATTACTTTTGGAAGAGGGTATGAACTTTGAAATCATGTCTGTGTATTCGGTTTCAATAACTTCAACATTATCTATTATAACTGTTTCGTTTGAGGTCTTTGGAACAATTACAACAGGTTTAAAACCAAATTGGGGCAAATATTTGCTAACTCCCTGCAGTCTTTTTGAAGCTATTTCATTTGAATGATTAAAATAAAATGCAATAAATAATATTCTCATTTTTTTTACCTTAAACAATAATTATATAAAGTATATTAGATAACATAATATTAGTATTTTATTTATTTAAAGTATTATTTTATAATTAATATTAGCTGGTGTTTATATTGAATAAAATTAAAATAGCAATAGTGGGAATGGGGAACTGTGCGAGTTCCTTAATTCAAGGAATACATTATTATGGTGGTAAAAATCCTGAAGAAGCAATAGGACTTATGCATTGGGATATCGGAGGATACACTCCCAGTGATATTGAAGTAGTCGCCGCTTTTGATGTGGATGCAAGAAAAGTTGGAAAAAGTATAGATGAAGCAATATTCGCCAAACCGAACTGCACAACAGTATTTCAAAAAGACATTCCGAAATATGACGTTACAGTAAGTATGGGTCATGTTTTGGACGGTGTTGCAGACCATATGGCAAATTATGATGATGAATACACATTTGTTGTAAGCGATGCCGAACCTGTCGATGTTGTGGAAGTTTTGAAGGAGAGCGGTGCTGAAATATTGGTAAACTACTTGCCGGTAGGCTCTGAAGAAGCTGCCAGATACTATGCTCAATGTGCTCTTGACGCTGAAATCGCATTTGTAAACTGTATGCCTGTATTCATTGTAAGTGATGATGAATGGGATGCTAAATTCAAGGCAAAAGGAATTCCAATAGTAGGTGACGATATTAAAGCTCAGATTGGTGCTACTATCACTCACAGAACACTAGCTAGTTTATTCATGGATAGGGGTGTGAAATTGGACAGAACCTATCAAATCAATACTGGTGGTAACACTGATTTTTTAAACATGCTTAATCGTGAAAGATTGGATTCCAAAAAAGAATCCAAAACTGAAGCTGTTCAATCTGTACTTGATGAAAGAATGGAAGATAGAGACATACACATTGGACCAAGTGACTATGTTCCATGGCAAAATGATAATAAATTATGTTTCCTTAGAATGGAAGGCCGTACATTCGGGGATGTTCCAATGAACATTGAACTCAGATTAAGTGTTGAAGACTCTCCAAACTCAGCAGGATGTGTAATTGATGCAGTAAGATGTTGTAAAATAGGTTTGGAAAGAGGCATTGGAGGACAATTAACCTCAATTTCATCATATACTATGAAACATCCTCCAATTCAGTTCAGTGATGATGATGCATATGAAAATGTTGAAAAATTCATCTCCGGTGAATTAGAA
This sequence comes from uncultured Methanobrevibacter sp., assembly GCA_902782595.1. Taxonomy (GTDB): domain Archaea; phylum Methanobacteriota; class Methanobacteria; order Methanobacteriales; family Methanobacteriaceae; genus Methanocatella. Next base: position 7,816 of record CACZNW010000083.1, read on the forward strand.
AGATAATTTTTCCCATTTTTATTTTTAATTTTATATTTTTTTAAGATTTTTAATAACTTTTTTTCTTCTTTGTTTAAATTGAAATATATACTTAATATTATATATTACAAAAAACATATATTATAGTTGGATAATTTAAGATTATTTTTTATATTCAAATTAAAAGAGGTGTAAAATATATGGCAAAAGTAAGATTTACAGAAACAGCACTTCGTGATGCTCACCAATCTTTACTGGCAACAAGGATGAGAACAAGAGATATGATTCCTATTGCTGAAGAGATGGATAAAGTCGGATATTTCTCTGTTGAAGCTTGGGGTGGAGCTACTTTTGATACCTGTATAAGGTATCTTAATGAAGATCCTTGGGAAAGACTAAGACAACTTAAAGCAGAATTCAATCACACTCCTATCCAAATGCTTTTAAGAGGACAGAATTTAGTAGGTTATAAACACTATCCTGATGATATTGTAACAAAGTTTGTTGAAAAATCTTATGAAAATGGGGTAGATGTCTTCAGAATTTTTGATGCTTTAAATGACATAAGAAATATGCAAAAGGCAATTGAAGTGGCAAAAGATCAGGGAGCGCATGTGCAGGGAACAATAAGTTATACTATAAGTCCAGTACATACTCTAGATAATTTTGTAGAACTTGCAAAAGATCTTGAGGCTCTTGATTGTGATTCTGTAGCAATTAAGGATATGGCAGGTTTGATAACTCCTACTGCTGCTTTTGAATTAGTTACAAAATTAAAAGAAGAAACTGATTTGCTTGTAGATTTACATTGTCATTGTACCAGTGGAATGACTCCTATAAGTTATTACGCAGCCTGTCAGGCAGGAGTTGATATTTTGGACACAGCTATTTCACCTCTTGCTTGGGGTACTTCCCAACCACCGACTGAAAGTATGGTTGCAGCACTTCAGGGAACAGAATTCGACACTGAACTTGATTTAAAGTTGCTGGCTGCAATTAAAAAATATTTCGATGATATTAAAGAAAAATACGGATGTATTCTTGATCCGATTTCAGAAAGTGTAGATGCGGATGTATTGTTATATCAGATACCTGGAGGAATGCTTTCAAATCTAATTTCTCAGCTTAAGGAACAGAATGCTATTGACAGATACACTGATGTACTGGATGAAATGCCAAGGGTTAGAAAAGATATGGGATACCCACCTCTTGTTACACCAACCAGTCAAATAGTCGGAATTCAATCTGTAATGAATGTTTTAGGTGGAGAAAGATATAAAACAGTATCCAACGAAGTTAAGGAATACATGAAGGGAATGTACGGTAAACCTCCTGCTCCGGTAAACTCTGACATATCCAAAAAGATTATTGGTGATGAAGAAGTAATTACCTGCAGGCCGGCAGATTTGCTTGAACCTGAATTTGACAAGTTCAAATCAGAAGGTGAAGAAAAAGGATTCGTTGAATCTGATGAAGATGCTTTAACATATGCATTATATCCTCCTATTGCTCCAAAATTCCTTAAAGGTGAAGCTGAAGAGGAAGAACTTTGTCCTCGCAAACCTGACGGTACCGGAATAGGCACTACAGAAATTCCAACAGAATACAGTGTTGAAGTTGATGGGGATATCTTCGATGTAAAAATTATGCCTACAGGATTTATTGATGTGGAAGGGGTTAAAAACCCTATAGTTTCAGATCCGGATGCAATTCCTTCTCCAATGCAGGGTCTTGTAACAAAAGTAAATGTCAATGTTGGAGATAATGTAAATGAAGGCGATACTATTGCTGTAATCGAAGCTATGAAAATGGAAAATGACATACAGGCTGATGTTTCAGGCGTTGTCAAGGATGTTTTCGTAGAACCCGGCGATTCAGTAAGTATCGGTGATTCTTTAATGGTAATCAAATAGGATTACCTCCTTTTTCTATTTTTTTAAAAACAGTGATTTTATGAAAGATATTTTTGATGAAGTCCAGTTTTCCAATTTAAAGCTCAATAGCCGTATCGTCAGAACTGGAACATGGGAAACCGAAACAGATGAGGGAGGGTTTCTAACACCTGCAATCTATGACCGGTATGAAAAAATTGCATCCAGTGGAACCGGCTTGATAGTGTCTGAAATATTCGCACTTGACCATAAGGACAGATTTTTCCCATATTCAACAAACATGAATTACAGAGGATTCATCAAAGATTATCAGATGGTTGCAGACATTGTTCACAAATACGATGTGCCGATATTGGGTCAGCTTGCGTTCTTTTATTATGACGATGGGGTCAATCAAAAAGCCGAAGCAAACGATTTGACTTTAGAGGGAATAAGAAAACTGCAGGCCGAAGTGATAATGGCTGCTAAAAAATTCTCATTTGCAGGTTTTGATGGAATACAGATTAACATGGGAAATAATTTCTATTTGGCTCGTTTCATGAATCCTTATTTCAATCAGAGAACTGATAACTATGGTGGAAATACAGAAAATCGTGTAAGAATTTCATCTGAAATAATTAAGGTTATCAAAAAAACAATGGACATGCATGTAAGCTGCAGAATCAATCCCTGGGATGTTAGAAAAGGAGGAATCACTGCGGATGAAAGTATAGCTATTGCATGCGAACTTGAAAAAGCGGGAGCGGACAGCATACAACTGACCGCACGTACAATATCACAAATCTATGATAAAGGTCAAAAACATCCATTTTTGATTTATGTTGATGATTTGATTGCTGCCGTTGATATTCCTGTTGTTTTGGGAGGATCTCTACGTGAAATGTCCAAAATCAACGATGTTTTGAACAATTCAGATGTGGAATTTGTTTCAATGTCCAAACCATTTGTTGCACAGGCTGACTTTTTGGCAGATTGGAAAAGGAATGGTGAAGGAACTGCAATCTGTTACAGTTGTAATAACTGTTATTCCAAAAAGACTAGTACCTGTTTTAAACATTAATCTGAACCGACTAATATTCATGTGATTAGACACATAATAATATTATGGTTCCTGAAAATTATGACATATATGAGTCCAGATTATTTAAGATGTTTTGTATAGAAAGAGGATTAAAACGTAATACTCCGAAAAGGTATGCTGATTGTTTAGTTAGGTATATAAATTAGTGATGAAACATTAGAATTCTTAATTAAAGAAGCAGATGATGAAGAAGAAACAATATTAAGACCAGCTAAAAGAAAAATTAAAGAAAGATTAGTGGATTTTAGAGTATATCTAAAAGAAAAAGGATATTCCCGAAATACTATTATAACTACTATGACTTCTGTTTCAACTTTTTATCATCATTTCGATATCACTATACCAAAATTACCTCCATTTAGCTATGATGAATCTCCAAATGGCGGGGTCGAATTCAGGGACCTCCCAACAATAGATGACATTAGGGTCGCTATTGAAAACACTAGAAGCCTTAGACGTAAAGCTATGTTTGCTTTTCAAGCATGTAACGGAACTTCTAGAACTGAAATAAGTACTAATTTTACATTTAAACAGTTTAAAGAAGGAATTCAGGACTATTTTCCAGATGTTGAAACACCACAGGACATTATTAAAGCAGTTGATGGTAAATGTGAAGAATTAATGATTATGCCAGTTTTTAGAATGAAACGAGTAAAAACAAATTATAGATATCATACAATAATAACTCCTGAAACTACACAGTTTTGCATTAATTATCTGAAAGTTCATGGTCTGAATTTAAAAGATGATGATCAATTTTTCACAATGAAACCTCATGCGGTAACTTCAGCATATAAAAGTATAAACAATAAAATGAACTGGGGCAAAAAGGGAGATTTTGACTTTTTCTCGTCACATCGTGTAAGAAAATTCAATGCTAGTTCAATTTCCAATACTGACTTTGCACATTACATACAGGGAAGAAAACCAACAAATAAA
>CACZNW010000084.1 GCA_902782595.1 uncultured Methanobrevibacter sp.
CCAACCTTAAAGAGGTTGGGGTATTCTTTCACTATTAAGGTAAAATTCAATATTTACTTATAATTTCAAAACCAAAACTATTCACAATGACTGAAAAATACATTCGCCAAAACAGAAATTCATTTGCTGTAGTTAAAAATTCCACAACCTATGCCAAACTCAACACCCTTGAGGATGCAATATTTTTAAGAGACCTGCTTGATGATAACGGCTGGGATTTAAACGCAGTTGATGAAATATATAAAATCAATGGTCAGTATGTGGTTTTGGGCTTGATTGACGGTAAAATTCATCTGCTTTTAAAGTCCGATGAAAAACTCGATGGAAAAACCGTCGATAAGCTAATTAAAATGAAAATCAGAAATCCCAATAACTCCCGATACGGCTTAAACATCACAAAGGTCTTTGATGTTTTTGTTATCAAAAAGAGGATTGCCGGAGATGATTACATTTTCGGATATTACGGCAGTCTTGAGGACGCCGAGTTTGTGAGAAATTTCCTCATCGACAACATGTGGAACGTCGGGGCATTTTCACAAATCACCTATGATGAGGATGAGGATAATTATAAGGTCGTGGAAGTAATTGACGATAAAGTATATGTTTTAGACACATTCAATAGCGAAGATGAAATTGATTTAAATCAGGTCCGCAAGGAGTTCCTCAATAAAATAACAAAGCATAAACTGGGGCTTGCCTGGTATTCCTATCTCGATGAGCTGACAGACATCATTCCGGATTTGGAGAACCGCTTCAGCCTGAAGGCAAGTGATGACGTGTGGACATTCAAAAACACTCAAAACCCCTTAAATGACATAATATTTAACCTGACACCGTTTCAAAAAAGCGTCTATGATGCCGTTGACGGTTCAACTTTCGAAGAGATTAAAAAATCACTAATAAGGTTTAAATCAGGCAATTTCGATGAAAAAATAAGAAAAAACCTGAATGAACTTGAAAAGTCAGGTTTAATCTGTAAAAAATCAGGCGTCTACATTAAAAAATAGTTTCATTCATTCTCTGTCACTTAACAGTTCCCCTGCCACGCCGATGCTTTCTTTGGGATAGGCCTGCACAAGAACTGTAATTGCCTCAACAGGCAAATCATATGTGTCAGCTACAATTTCAGATACTTTTTTAACCATTTCTCTTTTCTTTTCCAAACTTATTCCATCGTTTCCACCAATTGTTACTATAGGCATTGTATCACCAATTAAATATATTATCAACATTCAATAAATAAATTATTAAAAAATATGGGTTTGATTAAAAATGCTTGGTGAAGATGAACTGATTAAATTATTCCCGGATTTCACTGATCTGGTTCAGCCCTCTGGAATCGATCTGGAACTGGATAAAATCTACATACAGAAGGGTCCGGGTTCACTTATTGACAATGAAAAGAACCTCCCTGAACTTGAAGAACTCGAAGGTGACGTTTACACCTTAAAACCGCACACAGCATACCTTGCAAGCATCAGAAGGAAAATTAAAATACCTAAAGGATATACAATGCTGTATCTGCCAAGGTCAACACTTTTGAGGTCATTCGTCTCTGTGCAGACCGCCGTGGGAGACCCCGGATTTTACGGAACACTGATGTTTATGGTATATAATCACGGTGAATTTGACTTTAAAATCAAATCAGGTGACAGGATAGCTCAGGCAGTTGTATTTCCGGTTAAAGGTTCAGGAGAATACAACGGCTCATATCAGGAGGCGGAAGAGTGAACGTTGCCTCAGGCATTGTGGACATACTGGAAAAAGAGGATATACTGGATGTTTTCGGAATTCCCGGCGAGCAGATAATGCCCCTTTACCGGGCACTGTCTGAGAGCAGTATAAACCATATCCTCACAAGGCACGAACAGGCCGCAGCCAATGCGGCTGACGGATATGCAAGGGCAACCGGCAGGATTGGAGTCTGCATCACAACAGCATCTCCCGGTGCTTTAAATACCGTAATGCCAATCGCAACGGCTTTCAAGGACAATATTCCTGTACTGATTTTAACAGGAGACAATGAGCTGAAACACAGGGGAAGCGACCATTTCCAGACAACTCCTCAGACAGAAATATTCCAACACATCACACAGGCATCATACAATCCACTCAACGGAACCGAAGCAATGTATATGCTCCGGGCGGCAATTTACGAGCTTAAAAACTTTCCAAAGGGTCCGATTCACATAAATCTGTCAAAGGATGTTCTTCTCGAGGAGGATTTCGATGATTTTGACCTGTGTTACCTGTGTGAGGATGACATGTCCAACCTCGACAGTGCACAGGAACTCATTGACAAATCACAAAAGCCTCTCCTCATACTGGGTGCCGGTGCAATAGAATCTTTTAGGGAAATCAGAAGCATAGCTGAAGAGTACAGGATACCGGTTACAACAACATTTCACGCAAAGGGAATTGTGGCCGATGACAGTCCTTTAAACCTTGGTCTGTGTGGGGTGCGTTCAAATGAAAGGGCAAAATATGCCTTTGAAAATGCCGACTGCATAATCGCCCTTGGAATTAAGGCAAGCGAAAGAACACTTCCATATGTTCCCGACAATTTCATCCATGTAAACATAAACGGGGATGTTTTAATCGGCAGCTGTCCTATTCAAGCAAAGGTTGGGGATTTCATCGCCAAAATCAGATTCAGACACGTAATGTGGATGGATGAACTGGCCCGAATCGATGACGCTTACCATCTGGAGGGTCTTGACGATGATTTAAAGCCCCAGGCTGCAATAAAAAGAATCCTTGAAAGGTTTCCGGATAATATTATTGCATCCGATGCCGGATCACACACCACCTGGACAACCCTTCTTAAAATATCCCGCAAACCGAGACGGCTTCTTTTCTCCGGAGCAATGGCGCCGATGGGTTATGGTCTTCCGGCAGCTATTGGGGCAAACGTGGCAACCGGCGAGCAGATTCTTGTCATCAACGGTGACGGTGATTTTCAGATGAACCTTCAGGAGCTTGCAACACTTAAAAATGAGAACTGTGATGTCATTGTATTTATCCTGAACAATTCTGAATACGGAATCATAAGACAGTGGGAGGAATCGTTTTATGACATGAAGCCGTATCAGGTTGAACTGAACAATCCGGATTTCGTAAAACTCGCTTCAAGCTATGGAATTGACGGAGTAAGGGCGGATAATCTTGATGATTTGGAGATGATTTTAGAAAAGAATCTCACAGGCCCCCTTGTTGTTGAAGTCATTGTTCAAAGCGAAGACATTCCTCTTCCCCGTTAATCGGACATGTAACGGACATATTCCTTAACAATTTCTTCGATATTGCTGATGTTTTCAAGGGGTGCGAAGTAATATTCGCCGTTTTCAGAATAAATTATTCCAAGGGGTTTTATTTCGGCCGAGGATATGGTGTTTCGGACAATATTTATGGTTTCCTTAAAGACAAATGTAAAACCGCAGACCTCTTTAAACCGGATTGAGGTAATCAGTTTTATTTTAAAGCTGCGCCTTATTTCATCAAAAATTTCATTGTTCATCAAGAACACCCCTTATAAGTTTTCGAATGTCCTTTTTTAAAAGCAGTCTGACTGTCGGAACAATGACTTTCAGAGGATACACGTCAAACTCATTGACACCGTGTCCGTCCAGAACGCTTCCGGCAAATGACGGTTCGGCACTTAATATTATTTTACTGTGAAGTGAGTTTATAACAGAAAAGAGTGACCAGATTAACCCGATGTATTTTCCCGTATCTGCATAACTTGCGCTTCCAAAAACAATATGGTTTTCGATTCTTTTAATCTTCATGGTCTTGAGAACTGACTTCAGATAGTCAAGAAGTTCAGCTAGGCATGGTTTTGCAAGGCCTATTATCTTTTTTATGTCTCTCTGCTTTTTTTCTTCCCCGTCATTATCGTCGTTATCTGAGTCTTTTGACGGGAAATGTCGGGTGTAAATATTTATTTTTTTAAAAACCAGTATTTTCAAACATCCTTTAAATTCGCTGCCCTTTTTGACGTATTCGAATTTTATTTTTATTCCAATCAGAAGTAAAATAATAATGAGTAAGATGATTATTAGTATAATCATCCCCAGGATGTTTAACATGTGGTGCTGGTCCCTATTCTTCTGTTTCTTCTTCGGATGTTGTGAATTCAGGTTCTATGAATTCTGATTCATCGTAGTAGTCGTCTGATTTTTGTGTGTCCAGAAAGGTCTTAACAAGGTCGCTTATAATCAGTCCTATATCGGATATTGCCTTTGTTGTTTCGGATCCTTTACTTAAATCAAGCACCCTCACACCTTCAGCGTCATTTCCTTTTTTAGGAATCATTACCATTGATGTAGGTTCCACACCTGCTCCGGCACCTACTGCTTCACTGTCATCTCCGCCCAATATTTTTTCTCCGGCTCCGAATCCCACTCCCAGTTTTATTACCGGGATAAGGATTTTATCTTCGGTTTCTATAGGTGTGCCGATTACGTTATCGACATTGATTAGTTTGTGCAGCTCTTCGACTGCGGTTTTAATGTTTTTTGACATAGTTTCACATCCTTCTCTATTGGTTTTATTTTTTGTTTTTTGTTTTTTAAATAGATTTAGTTTTTTCGGAGGTATTGCTTTTCGCCATGTCCGGTCATATTTTTCGAGTGTAACTTCCGGGTTTTGAGAGGTGAATTTCAAGTGTAACTTTTAACTTATAACTTTTAACTCATGGGAAAGAGAGGTGAATTTCAAGTGTAACTTTTAACTTA
>CACZNW010000085.1 GCA_902782595.1 uncultured Methanobrevibacter sp.
AGTAAATTCAAGCAATTAAATCAGAAAATAGAGTTTATAGGCAACTATAAATAGAGTAAGGGGCATATTAATATATATGAACTCAGTAAAACCCATTACAACTAATATTATAAATGATATCGTAAATAAACCTTTGTATTATTTTAAAAATGACCAGTTAAATGTCAGCAATATAATCAGTCCTAATGATTTGGACTTTTTTGAAGAATATTATTGCAATTATTACTCTGAAATTGTTTACTATGAATATAATCGCCCATCATGTCCAAAATGTGGTAGTTCAATGAATAGTAACGGATCAAGACCTGCTAAACCAAATAAATGGGATGGAATTAGGAAAAAACAATATATCTGTCCAGAATGCAACAAAACACAAGTAACCAAACTTGAAGATCATATTCAACGATATTCCAATTATACAAGAGCCATTTGTCAAAAATCATTAGAATATGAATCAATTGGTTATTTGCCTTACCAAAAGAAGGCAGAAATTATTAAAGTTGAAAACGGAATACGAATAAATCGGCAAACTGTATATTACCATGAATCAAAGTACTCTGAACATTACATTACTCAAAAAGAAGAAGAACTTCAAAAATTGCTTAAAGAGATGAATGTGGAACCAAGTGGGATTTATTGTTATGATGAAGAATATTTACATGAAAATGGTGAAAAATGCGTTCGCTTAGCCATTATTGATGCCGTGACCAATTTAATTATCAATGATCAAGTGATTTATCAGGAAGATTTCGATAAGGAATTCATGGAAATCTTTCTTAAATACAATTTAGAAGGATTACCCAAAAAAATACTCATTACAGATGGACATCCAGCATATCCCGCAATAATTGAAAAAATATGCATAGACCACCAACTATGTATATTCCATATAATCAAAAACCAACGCACACCATCTTTTAGAAAAATCAACAAAATCAACACTCGAATACATACCATTAAAAAAACAATAAAAAAGAACGAAGAGGAAATCAAGGAATTACAAAAATATGGAAAAGAAAAGCTCGGAAGACCAAAAGACTCAGACAAAAAGAGAAAAAGAAAAATTAAAAAAATAAAACACTTAGAAAAAGAAAATAAAAGATTGAAAAAAGAATTATGAAGAAAAAGAAAAGAACTCGAAGAATATGAAAATATAAACGAAAGAATATCCAATATCTATGATGTAGACACACAAAAAGACGCAGCAAGAAGATTCCATACAATCTACAACCAATTAGACCAATTCGACGAAAATACACAAAAATTCCCAAAAAACCTAGAGAAAAAATTCGACAAAACCACAACATACTTCAAAAACGAACAAATACCACGAACAAACAACAAAATAGAAGGATACTTCAAAATAACTCTGCCCCAACATATGAAAAGAATATACCGCACACGAGAAGGATTAATAAGATGGATCCGACTACAAAAAATCAGATAGACAAAAAGAAATGTTCTGAACCAGGAACAAGGAAATATTTCACTAGATGAAAAAAACGAAATTACATCATGACAATTTTAGACAGTGCCCTATTTACCTACTAATTTTTATTTATCCACCATTTGAACCATACCACATGAAAAAAATCAAAAAATAACTATCTTGACCTGATTAATGAAAGAAAATCTGTTGATTCGAGTATAAACTGAAAAAACTACACTAAAAAAAACATTATTTCCAGAATCTTGGATAAGTATCAGGTTTCATAAACACTTTGGAAACATTGACCGCAAAACCTGAATCGGCTTCGAGAATTTCGTTGGAAGTCAACAGAGAGTTGCCCGCACCGACCAGTTCACCCTTAAGTGTTTCGATTGCAACAATATCATTCTTTTGAATGTTGTCTGCCAGTTCGGCGATTCCCCCATTAGCCAGATCCGCACCATGACAAACCGCATCAACGGCAGAATCCTTAATAACAATTTTCGGAAGGTAATCTGCAGCACGCTCCATCGGCATTATTGCTTCTCGTAAAAATGATTCATCTCCATCTTCCTTCCAGAAGTGATATGCGTCAGTAACGTCCTGGAGGGTTACCAGTTTATTTTTTTCATTAAATGAACCAACCTGTGTTCTTCTAAGCTCTGACATGTGTGCGCCAACACCCAATGCCTCACCGATATTATGACAGTAGGTTCTCACATATGTTCCTGCCTCACAGCCTATTCTGAAAAGCACATCACGACCTTCAATTTCATAAATAGTCGCATAATAAATGTTACGTGTTCTCATTTCACGCTTTACCGCAGATTTAACGGGAGGAAGCTGAAATATTTTACCTGTAAATTCAGCGAAAACTTCGCGAATACTCTCCTCTGAAACATCCTGATGGAATGTCAAAAGGCAGACATATTCTTTTGGAGCTGTTAAAAGGAGCTGTATTGCACGGGTAGCGTCATTTAATCCGACAGGTAAAATTCCGGTTACCTTAGGATCCAGTGTTCCACCATGTCCGGATTTTTCCAGATTTAAAATACGTTTAACCCAGGAGTCAATTTCATGAGATGTGGGACCTGACGGTTTATCTAAATTAATCACTCCTTTGGAAATGTATTCATTAATATCCCTTTCTTCAGGCTTACAGCCAAATTCGGGAGAAGTGAAACTTTTAGATTTAGTTACCATGTCAAATTTCATGAAAAAAACCTTAAAAAATAGTAAATAAAAAAAGATATGAATAATAGAGTTTAATTATTCACTTTGATTTCTTTTATAAGTCAGCTAAAGCTGCTTTAATAGAGTCTATGCCACCGGAAACATCAATGGAATCTTCAGTTGGTTCCAAGTGAGCAATGTTACATCTTCTGTTTTTAACTGCTTCACCAACAACTTCCACAAAGTTTTCATCGATAATTTCAACGATTGCACATTTTTCACCAGCTTCTCTGCCGGCGATTTTTACACATACTCTACCTACTTCAATTGATGCCATTTAT
>CACZNW010000086.1 GCA_902782595.1 uncultured Methanobrevibacter sp.
AAACTATTTCAACAAAATATATAAACTTTGAAAAAGTTAAATAAGAATATATTTTCTTTAAAAATTTTAATGGTGGATTAATTGAAAGTAGATATGGAAGAATGCGGAGTTTGTGAAGATTGTATTGATGTCTGTTTGGAAGAAGCTATTACAAGAAGAGCCTATACAATCATTATTGATGAAAGTAAATGCAATAACTGTGGTGAATGTGTTGATGTTTGCCCTGTTGGAGCACTATACGAAGATTAGGTCAGATTATGAAAATTAAATTTACCCTAATTGATTACATAATAATAATTTTAGTGATATGTGCAATCGCATTTGCATTTATTCATATTACCACTGACGATTCATCTGATTTACAGAAAACCGCTTTTGATGAATCAACTGTTAATAAAATACCTGACACCTACCTCAAATATTACAAAGACGGTTATGTTATAAAAGCCACAGTTGAAGGTTTCAATTCAACAAACGGAAACCGAACATCTTTGAATGGTACAGTAATATGGGAAGAGGACAACGGTGGAAACAACGTTAAACTGTTAATTGATTCAGAAAACAGAACTTATTTAGTCGGATTATACAGAACCGTACCAAATGCTGACATCTACATTGACCATATCAGTTTGGAATGCAATGGTGAAAAATATAAAAATTTATGTGAAATCAAGGTCAAACCTATTGAAATAAAATCACTTAAAGACCTGACAAGTAAAATTCCTAACGGTGCAGATTATGAAGTGACAACCGACATATCACTGGATTCATTAAGTGCCAATGATGCCCAAAAAATCAGTAACCTGCTTTCAGCCAACGGCAAAAGAGAATCAATAAAATCATCCAATGGAGATAAAACTAATTACTTATTCCTTAAAAAAGCAACAAAAGAAAATATTAATGATGTGGATTCCATTCTGGGCAGTTTCAATGGAGTGAGTGATGAAATCACCATCAGAATCCATGATTCAAACGAAAGTCAGATAAATGAAATCAATAAAAACTTTGATGTTATTAATATACGGAATTTTTAAGTTGTGCAGAAAATGAGCGTGATTTATTCTACTTTAACCTCACTGATAAATAAAATCAGTGACGAATTTCATAAATCCTTTTTATTTACTTTGATTTTTACCATTCTGGAGTTTATTGAAAACCAGTGGGTCAACAGCTATTTTAAAAGATTTTATCCCAGTGAAAATTTTGTGAAATTCTTAAATAAAAACATTATCTTAAAGGAGCATATTTTCAATCCCCTGATTGTGCTTTTTTTATTTGCCCTGTTTTTGCTTTTGTCAATTAATAAACCCTCAACAAGCTTATTTATTACATTAATTATTGGATTTATCGGATTTTTTATTGGATCTGCAATACTTCCGAAATTCTTCGTGAATAATAATTTAAAAAATATCGTCAAATTTGAAAGAAAAGACATTTATTCAATGGGTTTTTGTTTGACACTGGTGAGTATTGTATTTTTCTTTATAAGTATCGCTTCTGTTGGAGGTATTCCTCTATTAAAACCGTCAATTCGATATTTATTAAAGCCAATGCTGACAATGCCCGTGTTTTTAATTATTCCCGGAACCTGTTTAATCGGCAGTGCTTATCTGAAAGATTTTCAGGACAAAAAAATTACCCGTTCACAGGCAAGATTCAGATTTCTATTTTTGCTAATTATTGACTGTGCATTTTTATTGCTTCTAGGTTATAGGACACCACTACTTGCAGCATTCCTCATCATAATTATCATGGGCTTCTATGGAAATATTGTTTCTCTTTGGGAAGTTGTGGTTGGTGCATTAATTGGTATAGGTGCAATTATTGGAATTGGTTATTTCCGGTCACTTGGCGAGATGACCATAACTTCATCAACAAGTCCCCTGTACTCACTGCAATCTAGGGCCGATTTTACACTGCATGTCCTGAATTTACTTGATTTTATTGGAGGGAACTTTGGACTGACACATGGCCATATGCTTGCCAGCTCAATTCCAGGAAGTGATTTGGGACCGAGAATGATGGTTGGAAAGTTAATTTCATGGCGCACTGAAGTAACCGTCACACCAACTTTAATCGGCCAGATGGTTGTTGATTTCGGAAAAGTCGGAGTGTTTTTTGAGATGTTAATTTTAGGTTACATTTTAGGAATCGGTTTTAAAATAATGCAAAAGACTAAAAATTACTTTTATATAGGAATTTACTCCCTGATTTTAACATACACAATTTTAGGCATTGAGACCGGAATTTTAGACATACAAGTCCTATTATATTTTGCAGTAGCAATTCTTATTTATTTAACAATACTTGCAAAATGCAGAAATTAAGTCCATTTTTTACATTTGAGTATTACTAAATATAAAAAATAATACTAATTTGTATTACTTTAATAACCTTTATATATAGTAATCAAACTTAAATATTAAATATCAAGCTATAAAAATGTTTTATTAACCAGTATACTTAATAAAACTCCCAATTGACTTGATATTTCTTAAATTATTTAAAAATAATGGATATTAGTAATACTTAATTTATAAATGAATATAAAAAAAGTATTACTATTAATAAATGGAGGAATAAATTTGCATATACCTGACGGATTTATACCTATTGCACAATGTTTAGTATACTATGTAATTTTAATAGTTGCATTATACTTCTCTGTAAAATGGGCAAGATCCAATTTAGATGAAAAACGTATACCTCTTTTAGCAGTTCTCGCAGCAGGTATCTTTGCAATCATGTCCATGAACATGCCAATCCCATTCGGTACAAGTGGACACATGGTTGGAGGAGCTTTAGTTGCTATTGTATTTTTAGCACCTGAAGCCGCCGTGCTTGTATTTACTGTAGTGCTCCTTATCCAAGCATTAATATTTGGAGACGGAGGAATTACTGCTTTAGGAGCAAATGTGTTGAATATGGCAATCATTGGAGGTGGAGTAGGATTATTCACCTTTAAAGGATTAAGTGGAGCAATCGGAAAATACCCAGCAGCAGGAGTTGCAGCATGGTTGGCAACTGTTGTCGCAGCACTCGCATGTGCTATCGAAATGGGTATTGCAGGAACATTCCCAATGAACATTGGTATCCCATCAATGGTATTATACCACGTATTTATTGGAATAATCGAAGCAGTATTAACTGTAATCGTTCTTGTAGCATTAAATAAATTTAGACCAGATTTACTCGCATGGAACAGTGGAGATGCATAATATGGAAAGTAAAGATTTAGCTTTAATCGGAGTTGCAATCGTAATCTGTGTTATAATCTGTGTTCTTTCACCATACATTGCATCTGGTGACCCGGACGGATTAGAAAAATCAGCAGAAGACTCTGGACTTGCTGAAGATTTTTCAATTGAAGAAATCAATGGAATCCCAGACGCTATTTTCCCAGATTATGCATTCGCAAGCAGTCCTGACAACCAGGTATTACAGATAGTTGCGCTGGTAGTCGGTGTAATTTTAACCTTAGTTGTAGGATTCGGAGTTGCATACATTGTAAAAAAATAGAAATTAAGTTTTAACTTAATTTCTACAACTTTTCTTTTTTTAAAAAAAATATTATTAACGATAAATACTAGAGAATAATTATGGTAGACATAACACAAATAATGAGATTTGATGACCTTGCATCAAAAAACAGCCCAATTCACAATATAGAAGGGCGAATTAAGTTAATCTCAACCATATTCATAATTCTGGTTTGTGTTGTCTCAAAAGAAATTTTCATACCAATAATGCTCGAGATAATGTTATTGGGAATACTTAAACTGGCTGATTTATCTTACATCGATTCAGCTAAACGATTATTAATGCTGCTGCCATTCGGTGGAGCAATCATAATATTTCAACCATTTATTCAACCAGGAAATATAATCTGGAGTTATTCCTGGCTGCACATTACAGATTTCGGTCTTAACTGGGCAATTTTACTTTTGGTACGTATGATTGTATCCCTAACAGCCATTATTATCTACTCATCAACAACACCCCTTCAGGAAATGGCCAGTTCCTTTAGGAAATTAAAAATGCCAAGAGATTTGGCGATGATACTATCAATTATGGTCAGATTTCTATTTTTATTTGTTGATGAACTTGCAGCTATTAGAAAAAGTCAGAAATCAAGGAATTTTAATATTCACAGCAAGAATACTCCATATAAATGGAGAATAAAACAGGTCGGCTATAGCGTCGGTATGATGTTTTTAAAATCATATGAACAGGGAGAACGTGTTCACAAAAGTATGGTGAGCCGCGGATTTTCAGATGCATCTGAAATGTTTGACGAGAAAAAATCTCCTGAAAAAAGCGATTATATATATTTACTTTCAATAATAATATTTGTTATCATACTGGAAATTATTGTATTCAAATTTTCCGGACAATTAGGTTACTTTGGTCAGAACTTTTCAATTAATTAGAGAGGCATAAAATTTATGGAATATATTCATTTAGAGACAAAAGATTTATCATTTACCTATCCTGACGGAACACAGGCTTTAAAAGATGTCAATATTAAAATTAAAAAAGGAGAAAAGATTGCGATTATGGGACCTAACGGTGCCGGTAAATCCACTTTATTTTCCCACTTTAACGGTTTGACAGAACCTACCTCAGGACATGTGGAGATAGATGGTGAGAAGATAGTTTATGAACGTGATGAACTGCTTAAAGTAAGACAAAAGGTAGGAATTGTATTTCAGGATCCGAATGACCAGTTATTTGCCCCGACCGTGAAAGAAGATGTTGCCTTCGGACCGATGAATTTAGGTCTTGAATATGATGAAGTTAAAGCAAGAATAGCTGAATCTCTGGAAATGGTAGGCATGTCCGGTTTTGAAGATAAAACCCCACATCACCTGAGTGGAGGTCAGCAGAAAAGAGTGGCTATTGCAGGGATTATTGCAATGAAACCGGACATTATGATTCTTGATGAACCGACAGCAGGTCTTGACCCTGAAGGTGTTGATAAAGTATTGAATATTTTGAATAACCTCAATAAGGAAGGCATGAGTATTGTCATATCTTCACATGATATAGAGATGGTCAATCAGTTTGCAGACAAGATTTTCGTTTTATATAATGGAAGCATAATCGCTGAAGGTGACAAACATCAGATATTTTCAGATAAAGAACTATTGAAAAAGGCGCATTTAAAAGCACCTGTGACAACTGAAATCCTGTATAAATTAAGAGAAAACGGGCTGGATGTTGATACTGAAAAGATTAGTGTTGATGAAACCGTTGAAGAAATATTAAATGCTAAAAATGCTTAATTTGAAGCTTTTTTTCTATTTTTAATTTTATTTTTCAGTCTGGTTATGAATTCAAATTCCTCTTCAAATTCTGGATGATTACCAAAACCACAGTTTGGGCAGTGCACCTGCCTGCAGTTGTCGTGCTTTCCACAACTTGAACATCCGCGATTTACTAATTTTGTTTCATCAAATTCAAAGCCACACATACGGCATTTCATATAAAACACTGCGAAATAATTGTTTTAGGAAAAATAAATAAAAAAATTGAAGTTTCTATTGCACTTCAATGTTTTTTGCCTCTTCTTTTCGAAGACAGATATCATAACCTTTTATGCTCATTTCAATTGGATCTCCCAAAGTTGCTACTTTTTTTACATGAATTTTAGCTCCTTTAACAAAACCCATTCCCAACAAGTGTCTTCTTAAGTCAACATCACCAGAATGATGGTATTTTACAATTGTTACTGTTTCACCTGGTTTTACATCCTTTAATGTTTTTACCATATTATCACCATACCTAATTTTTAGGCATACAAAAAAGTTTCTAATAACTATTATGTTGCAAGGAATATATAAATTTTTAGTTATGACTAAAAAT
>CACZNW010000087.1 GCA_902782595.1 uncultured Methanobrevibacter sp.
ACAGTTGGTGAAATTACAGTGGTCATATGTAACATAGTCACTACCGGTCATGTAAGCTCCACCACCACGACGTGCAGAATTGGAATCGATGAAAGTACAGTTATATACCAGACCTATATCTCCGCTCCAGAGAATGGTACCTCCGTCACCTCCGAAGAATTCGTCTGTTCCCCAGTCTTTTGGTGATATACAGTCATCTGCTCTGACCTTTAACTGGTCAAGTAGTCTTGGCTGATTGTTTTCATCAAGTATATATGACTTGAACTGTAACATGTTGTTTTCGACTGTGTAGTTGAGCACATAAAGTTTACCCTGTACGGCGTCATCGGGAAGTGTATCGTTGTTGACAATAACAATGTCTTCGTATGTTATAGATATATTATATTGCAGGTATTCTCCTGTTGCCCTGTTGTTTGTAAATTTGGAGTTTGTAACTGTACCGTTAAGACCCCTCCAGAAGATTGCTCCTCCTGAACGTTTAGCTGTGTTGTTAATAAATTTACAGTCATCCACAATACCGTTGATAGCTTCATCGTTCCAGTCAATTGCGCCACCGTTTGTTCCAGCGAGGTTATTAGCGAAGTATGAATGAGCAAATGACGAATTGACACATTTTTCACTTCCACTTCCCTGTAAAAATACAGATCCCCCACGTCTTGCTGCTGTGTTGTTTATGAAGTTTGAGAAGTAAACTTTACCGAGTGATCCGGACCACATTATAGCCCCTCCGTCACCACCTGTTGTGAGTTCGAAGTGTACGGAATTTGCAGATACAATACCAAGTGCAGTATTGTTGTAGAATTGTGAATATTTTACTGTACCGTTGTAACCGTTCCAGAAGATTGCACCACCTGAACGTTTAGCTGTGTTGTTGATGAATATACAGTTGTCCACCAGACCGTTGTGTGCACCTTCGTGCCAGTCAAGAGCACCACCGTTGGTACCTGCAAGGTTGTCCTTGAAGTAACAGTCTATAAATGAGGTATCATTGTTACCGTGACTGCAGCTGAGCAGATATATCGCACCACCACGACCACTTTCATTATATGCGGAATTGTTTCTGGCTTCATTGTGTATGAACCTACAGTTAGTTACAGTACCGTTAATACCTGCCCATATGATAGCACCACCGTCACCTACATTACCGTAAGTACCGCCGTGCAGACCTAATGCTATGTTGTTGGTAAAGTTGGAGTTTACGACATC
This sequence comes from uncultured Methanobrevibacter sp., assembly GCA_902782595.1. Taxonomy (GTDB): domain Archaea; phylum Methanobacteriota; class Methanobacteria; order Methanobacteriales; family Methanobacteriaceae; genus Methanocatella. The sequence goes on from CACZNW010000087.1 coordinate 1,207, forward strand.
ACCATGGTGTCCTCTCCAGTATACAGCACCACCATTAGCATGTGCAGTATTGTTTTCAAATACGGAATTGATGATAAGTCCGTCGTGTGCACCTTCATGCCAGTCAACTGCACCACCATTAGTACCTGCCCTATTGTTAATGAAGGTACAACTGTCAAAGGTAGTGTTGGCACAGTCTTCATATATATTGTTTTGCAGGTATGCCGCACCACCACGACCACTGCTGTTATACATATCATTATGCATAGCCTCGTTGTCAGTAAATGTACAGTTGTATACATAACCCAGTGAACCTGCCCATGAGATGGCACCACCATTACCACTATTGTTGAGAACATCCTGAGTTTTACCATTAGCCCTGTTACTGATGAATGTTGAATTACTGATACTACCTGCATGACCATTCCAGAATACTGCACCACCAACTGCATCAGCACTATTGTTTATGAAATAACAGTGAATAATACTACCGTTAACTGCACCTTCATGCCAGTCAACAGCACCACCATTAGTACCAGCAGTATTGTTTCTGAAGTAACAGTCAATAAATGTAGTATTCTCATTACCATGGTCACATTCACGTAAGTATACTGCACCACCACGACCACTACGAATATAGTTACTATTCATTGTAGCAATATTGTCTATGAACCTGCAGTTTACTACAGTACCATTAACACCTGCCCATATGATAGCACCACCATCACCAACATTACCATAACTACCATTATATAAACCAAGTGCAGTGTTATGTGTAAAGTTACAATTTATAATTTCACCGTGATGACCTCTCCAGTATACTGCACCACCATTAGCTTTAGCAGTATTATCATCAAAGGTGGAATTAATTAGGTTACCATCATGTGCACCTTCATGCCAGTCAATAGCACCACCATTAGTACCTGCAAGATTATGTTTAAATGTACATCTTTCTATATCAGTACCATTACCATTTTCCAGATATATGGCACCTCCCCTTCTGGTGGAAGCAGTATTGTTTGTAAAGGTAGTGTCATAAACTCCCCAATTAATACCATCAAACATTATTGCACCACCGTCAACAGTAGCATTGTTACCTATAAATATACAGTCATATATTTTACCGTCATGACCGTCAAGGTATAATGCACCACCCTGACTGCCTGCGGTATTGTTGGTAAATGTTGAGTCCATTAACCCGTCCTCATGGGAACCTTCGATTTCCTCATGATAAAACATTGCACCCCCATTATGATCCGCATGGTTTGAGGTAAACTCCAGATATGATAATGTACTTGGTGCAGCTTCAAAGTATACCGCACCACCGTCATTTGTTGCGGTGTTGTTTATGAATTTACAGTCATTCATATTCAGGAAACCGTCTGAATAAATTGCACCACCATTTGAAGCATAACCGTTTATGAAGGTGATTCCGTTAAGTGTGACTTTACAGTTTGTCAGGATGTCAAATATTCTGGCCTGATTATTACCGTCAATTGTGAATCCGTTACCGTTGATGGTAATATTTCTGGAAATTACAATACCCTGTTTTAAAGTTTCACTGTCACCGTCACTGTAAACATAATTCTTATCCAAATCAAAGCTGTTCCTGCTTGTATCAGCCAACATGCTGTTGAGTTCTGTAAATGAACCTCCAGTTGTATTTAATATATTATTATCCTGAGTTGAAGATAATGCATAATCATTATCTCTAACATCAGCCGATTGTATAAAATCTTGATTCGTATCATTCGTATCAATTTCATTTGCCATTACTGCCTGTGCAGATAAGATCACGCACAGCAGCAGACACAATATTAATATACCTCGCTTCTTCATTAAATACACCTCCTCGCTTTTATAAAACTTCAGTTTTTATGAAGTTTATGAGAGTCTATACTGATATTAATTTTAGATTAAAGAAGTATATATGTTTTTCTTTAGAAAAATTAAGGCTTTAAACTAAATATTTTTTAAAATAAAAATTGATAACTGAATATTTTTTATCTACAGTAAAATGTAAAAAATATATGTCATATTCTGGAAAAACAATACAAAAGTACAATTAAATTGCAACATTGAACCGAAGTTGTAAAATAATTAATACATCATGCAATTATTATGACAACATCAATATTGAAGCCACATTAAATGACAGTTAACAACAAAGCAAAATAATTGAAAAATATACAATTAAGATATTGCAATTTATTAAATATATTTGATATTCCTAAATAAAAAATAGCAATAAAAATAAAAATCAATTATAAAAATAGAATTATGTTTAAAAACAAAACAGTCATCATAATATAACAATGACATATTGAACAACATTAAATATATACAAAGAATAAATAATTATTGGAATAGAATTACAATAGAAAAAGTAATAAAAAACCAAAAAATCGTATGCTCTTATGCCGAATAAAACACTCATTAAAACACGTTGCCTTCAAACAAATACCATACAATCAGTATTAACAAATTAAATTCGTAGATATGCGAACAAACTTAAAAAAAGACACTCATCAAATATAAGTTACGAAAATTAAGTTTAACTGAAAAAGCTTATCCGGCGATGGAACACCCCTAAAATAATTAAAACGAAAAAAAAGAGAATAAAGAAAAGCAATCCTATTTGATTACTTTACTTTTGATAATTTCAACCCTTTTGAGAGGGTAGATTTTTTTAGCATTATGATAAATTTCAGATGCAAGTTTACCGTTGACACAAACACCTACAAGTTCATCAAATGATCTTTCAGCAGCAGCTTCAATGAGTAAATCTTCGATGGTTTTTCTCATGTATCTCTGCTGGGATGATTTGGCCCTTCTGATGGTTACTGCTAAAACCTGTAATTTTAATTTGCGGTCATCTTTGGTTTTAACTATTGCAGAAGCGTCGATTCTGGAAGTTCCTCTTCTAATCATACTCCTTACATAATCGGTAGTTGTTTTGTGACCGGTGAATTTTGTGTTTGCAACGTTACCTGCAACGTTGTCGATTTCAAACCTGAGTTTGATGTACTGTTTTGAGAAGTCTCCGGTTAATTCCCTCATGGTAACTTCCACTCCCCTTCCGATGAGAAGTTCAGGGTCTTTTGCTGGAGTTTCTCCAATTTCTTTATCTTCAAAGTTCACTGGTGTTTTTATAGTATACCAGGATTTTTCTTTCCATGTATCACGTACTCTACGTCTTGCTTTTGCTTTTGCCATTATATCAACCGTTCTATAATTGTTAAATAATTTTTGTAAATATAGCGTTTCGCCATTAAAATTTTAAAAATAGTCTCAAATTAACAATACTATTTAAATTAAACTGTAAAATTGAATCCAAATAAGTATCGTTTAATAATCCTTTATTCGACTATTGTGAGTTATTCTCATGTTATTTTAAGAAAATATTTTTAATTAAGTTTTAATTTTTAAAACCCGCCCATTAAGGTTATGATTACATTTTTTGTTCATGATATATAAAGATTGTTGAAATTTCAAAAATTATGGAAATTTTTCAAAAAAATAAAAATAATAAAATTTTCAGGTACCTGAAAAGGCAATGAAAAAAAGAAATCCTGGAGCTTAAAAATCAGATTTAAGCTCTTAAAATTCCTGTTTAAAAATATTACAATAGACTTGAAAAAAGTATACAATAGATTAGTTTTCCATGAATCTGACATGGTCAATGTATCTTTTAAGGACTTCACACACAGGCCCCTCATCCATTACAAGTTTTATACCGGCATCTTCCGCCTTGATTTTGGATTTGAATCCATACTGAACAGATATCAAAACATCACAATCACTGCAGGCTTTTATTACCTTACCTCCCTGATGTTTGGAATCCTTTGATATTTCTATCTCACGGCGTTCTCTAAATGTCAGTTTTCCGTCCCAGTCGTAGACATATATTGTGTTTCCCTTTCCAAGATGCAGGTCAACATTTTCACCGTCCGAAGACACTACAGCCAAACGCATTTTAAATCACATCCTCCATTAAATATATTGCAGTTTATACCTCAGCACCGTCCAGTGCATGACGGCATGTGCAGTCTGTATCATCATCAACGTTTCTTATGAAATTATATATGAGTTCAAGCAGGTCTGACTGCTTATTTGAAACCATTTCAAAGACTTCGTCAATGGTAAGTTCCATATCGGATATTCCGGAAGCGTAATTGGAGACGATACATATTGAATTGTAACATATTTCCCTTTCACGTGCCAGGGTTACTTCGGGAACGCCAGTCATCCCGACAAGGTCTCCTCCGAGCATTTTAAACATTCTGATTTCAGCGGGAGTTTCGAATCTCGGCCCTTCAGTGCAGACATATGTCCCCCCAAGGATAACTTCACCCGATTTGTCGAGAACATCTCTTAAACTAGGACAATAAGGTTCAGTTACATCTATATGTACCACCTTATTTTCATAAAAAGTTTTAACCCTGTCCTGTGAAAAATCAAGAAAATCATCGGGTATGACAAATGATCCAGGAGGCATGTCCTCATTCATTGACCCTACGGAGTTGGTGGCGATTATTTTTGTAACTCCGACGTTTTTCAGTGCGTCAATGTTTGCCCGGTAATTGATTTTATGGGGAGGAATTGAATGTCCCGCCGCATGTCTTGGTATGAAAGCCACCTTTTTATCAAAAATATCCAATATTGATACTTCAACATCCCCGTAATCGGTTTTAACTAATTTGTCTGTGCAGGAATCGGCTTTGTGAGTGATTTCATATACTCCGCTTCCTCCGATTATACCTATCATATTCAATCATCCTTTACAGACTGAAAGCGGTTTGACCTTAGCTACAAGTTTTGCGATACCAGTACTGTCTGAAACTCTAACTACGCTGTCAACGTCCTTATAAGCGGCCGGTGCTTCCTCTTCAATCACATGTTTGCTGGTTGCCCTGATTTTAATACCGTTTGCAGCCAGGTCTTTTGTGATTTCATCGGCGTCGAAGTCCTTTTTGGCTTTTGAACGTGACAGTACCCTTCCCGCACCGTGGGCGGTTGAACCGAAAGTCTCCTGCATTGCAGTTTCAGTTCCGCACAGTACGTATGAAGCTGTTCCCATTGTACCGGGGATTAAAACTGGCTGTCCCACTTCACGGTATTTTTCAGGAATCTCTTCACATCCCGGTCCGAATGCCCTTGTGGCTCCCTTACGGTGAACCAGGACTTCCTCTTCACGGTTGTAAACCTTATGGGTTTCCATTTTGGCGATGTTGTGGGCAACGTCATAGACAATGTTCATTTCCATGTCCTCTGCAGACCTTCCGAGAACGTCCTCGAATGTTTCCCTCACCCAGTGAGTCATCATCTGCCTGTTTGCCCAGGCATAATTGGCCGCCGCAGCCATTGCCTGTATGTAATTTTGAGCCTCTTTTGAATTAAGAGGTGCGCAGGCAAGCTGTCTGTCTGCAATTTTGATTTTGTAATTCTTGTAAGCCTTATCCATTATTCTTAAATAGTCTGAGCAAATCTGATGTCCGCATCCCCGTGAACCTGTGTGGATCATTATGACAATCATGCCCTTTTCAAGTCCGTAGACCTGAGCCACATTCTCGTTGTAGATTTCATCAACTATCTGAATTTCCAGAAAGTGATTGCCGGAACCCAGAGAGCCCAATTGTGGAATTCCTCTTTTTTTGGCCTTGTCTGAAACTATGGATGAATCGGCGTCAGCCATTCTTCCGTTTTCTTCAAGAAACTCCAGATCTTCAGGCCATCCGTATCCATTATTGACTGCCCATTCGGCACCGTAATCCAGTACGTCATTTATTTCATCTTTTTCAAGTCTTATTTTACCTTTGCTTCCCACACCGGAAGGTATGTTTTTAAAAAGCTTTTCTGTCAGCTCGTCGATGTGTCCGTCGATATCGTCCATGGTGAGATTGGATTTAATCAGTCTGACTCCGCAGTTGATGTCAAATCCCACACCTCCCGGAGACACTATACCGTTTCTTAGGCTGAATGCGGCAACTCCACCTATAGGAAAACCGTATCCGAAGTGAATGTCGGGAAGTCCTATTGCGTATCTCTGAACGCCCGGAAGACATGCCACATTGACAATCTGTTTAACGGCACCCTCCTCCAGATCGTCAAAGAATTCATCCGCTATGTAAAATCTGCCTGAAGCTCTCATTGATTTATCATAGGAGCCTGGGATTTCATAGACATTGTCCCTAACTTTTTTAATTTCATCTTTAATACTCATAGTTATCACAAAAATATAAATGTTTTGGTGAAAATGTTATTATGTTCTGAATAATGCGGAAATGCCTGCAACAAGTAAAAATATTGCACTTAACACATTAATATAGGCAGAACCAACGATGACAAACATTGTGGCGATGATAAACCCTATGCCTGCCAGCTGATTGTCTTTTCGAACATAATATGTTGAAAATATTCCAAGAATTGATGCTGCAATTGCAACAAGACCCAAAAAGGGTGCGTTTGCATTGCCTATGTCTTCGAGGATTATAAGAAATGATCCGGAGAATATTCCAACAACAGAACCAATAATTCCCATTAGCATTTCAAAATTTCTTGAGATTATTTTAGTTCTTTTCATGATAGAATTTATGATTTGAATCATATATAAATATAATATTCTACAAATCAACAATTGCCTGAACTTCAACGGCGTCCGATTTTTTAACATCCATTTCATGGAAGGTTATTGCCTTTATTTCTGTTTTTCGAACATGCTTATCCCAGTTAATTTCTTCACCTTTAATTATGGCTTTAAGGCGAAAGCCTTCAGCAATCTGAACATGAAATTCGCTGAATAACATGAATTCGGTTTCATGATAAAACAGCAGTTCCTCCAGATAGTCATATAAAAGGGATACGTCGTCTTCAGAGACTATTTCAAATTCTATTTCTTTTACAGGAGATATTCCTGAAGTGTCTGATATTATATTGAAAATTGCAAGACCCGCATTTTCAAATGCTTCATTTATGTCTTCTCCATATGCCTTAAATCCTATATCAGCTGTAGCTTCAAAATAATCATACCTTTTCATAGTCATTTTCACACTCCGAATACTTTTCACACGCTCTCTCTCTTTGCTTATATATGTATTTTTTACAATTTTAAATTAGTGATTAAAATGTTAGGAAATAAAGACACCTCAGTTCAGGTAGATTTAAGAAAAAAAAGTTCAATGAAAGATGAAATCATTTACAGCAGTTTAGACATTCAATCTTGCATGGTAGTGCTTGCAGTAATAACAGCATTACTTTTATCTGTTATATCCGTTGTAGCAGCTCACACCCCGGTTATATAAAATCCGGGAAGTGACTACAATACCAAACCCTTCATGCTGCACAAACGGACTGTTAAAGCCTACCATGCAACATGATTTAAAAGGTTAAAACTAATTTCCCAATATCTAAATCTGCAGGAAAAATCAGATGTCATAATCATCGGGGTTGAAACGCAATATAATTTCACGTGACTGTCCTCTAGCCCCTTTTCCTGTATATTTAGTATCAACCAGCCTTACAAATTCCAGTTTACCCAATGCACGATTAAATGAAGCGTAACTGGAACCGGTTTTTTGTTTAAATAATTCTGACAGATCCCCCGCATTATAGAGTCCCTCATTATCTGCAATTAATTTCAAAAGGGTTTTTTCATTTTCATTCAGAGACTTTATCGTTTCGGCCACATTGACAGACACCAGTGACTCGACTGCACGGTCAAAATGCTCCTGTGTGATTTCACGGCCGGCATCGGCTTCGGCGATGTTGCCGCAGGATCTTAAGAGATTGATTCCGATTCTCAAATCTCCGTTTTCAAAGGTATACATTGAAATCTGCTCAAGTATATCATCAGGCAGTACGTTTGGGAAAAATCCGGCATTAACCCTGTCCCGCAGGATATCTTCAATTTGAGAATAAGTGTATAACGGGAATGAGATTTCCTGAGGAATGAAAACTGTATTGACATTCTTGTCAAAGGCATATTTGAATTCCAAATCAGACAGTATTGCAAAAATAGCAGTTCTCACACCGGGATATTCCTCATATGCCCTGAGCAAATCATATACTATTTTATTGGCATTTTTTGACTGGAACAAATAGTTTATATCATCAAATGCAACAATCAGAGCTTTCTGGTTTTTCTGAAGGTCCTTCATGATCCGGTCATAGATTCTTGAAAACGGCACCCCGGTTTCAGGAGGAGCGTGACCGAAAAGCCGTTTATGGATTTGGGAAAATATTCCGAAACGTGTTGTGTGTATCTGGCAGTTAATGTAAACGCACGCCACCTTTTCCGTGGAGTTTTCAACAATTTCAAACACTTTCCTGACTGCAGTGGTTTTCCCCGTGGCAGGTGAACCTAAAACAACCACATTGGAGGGTTTTCCCCCACGCATAGCAGGTCTAATTGACATTGCCATTGCTTCCATCTGTGTTTCTCTGAAATTATACTTCGGAGGAAAGTAATCCGGATCAAAAGCGTTAATATTTTGAAAAAGACTTTCATCATACATTAAAATATCTTCAATACCCATAGTATCTATTATATTTAAAGTATTATAAAACAATTTTTATAATGAAAGTTTAATTATATCCACATTTTCATTGTCGGCTACCCACTTTGTGAACTTCTCGCCGTAAGCCAGTTTTTTCTTTTTAAACCCATCTGCTTTTGCCAAATCATTATCTAAAGCTGATCTTGAATACCTGGTTACAACATCACCGAAATCCATTCCGGCAAGAGTGATTTCAGATGCAGCAAGTGCAACACATAAAAACAGCGCCCTGTCACCGTCGGTGAATCCGCCGAAGTTGTAGAGATTTCCAACTGGCTGTGCCTGTGTAGTGCCAAGTACGTTTGTGAAAAATGATGTTAAAGATGCGATTTTTTCAATGTTGTCCCCGTGAGCATGAATTACCATGTTGGCGCCTCTGAAATTGGCCAGTAGTATATCGTCAAGGTTTCCGTCCAGGTCGCTGACAACAATGTCCGGAGCGATTCTCTGTTCAATCAGAGCGGTTGTGGCTCCGTCGGCTGCAACAAGTACATACTCCTTTAAATCATAATTTTCCTTTAAAAATAGGACATGTTCTTTTAGAGAAGGTCCGGCGCCGAATAAAATGTATTTATCTGAAAATCCAACTATTTGACTTAATTCATCTAAAGTAAGACATCCTTCTGTTGATAAAATTTCATCCAATAATTTCGCAGATTCCTCATCGTTTTCACGTGAAAAACCAAAATCTTCAAGAATCTCAATATAATATTTTTCCCAAAGTCCAAATTCCATAATTTAAACCTCACTATATTATATTTAAGCTTGTGATTCGTTAAATAATTTATCATTGGGAAAATTGGTGTTGACTTAAAATATGTTCCATTTCCCCATGTCAATAAGCCTACTCAAGAATGCGTTCTATCTCAGTCCTGTCCCTGTGAAGAAGAGAACAAACCTCATCAATAGAAAGGGATTTCAGCAATTCCATAATCAGTTCTTTCCTA
>CACZNW010000088.1 GCA_902782595.1 uncultured Methanobrevibacter sp.
AGCTATTTCCGATACAATAACCAGTATAACCTATAGTGAATTTGATAAATATATTAATGCATTATCCGCAATACTGCATAATTTAGGTGTTGAAAAAGGAGAATGCGTCGGTGTCCTACTTCCGAGAATTCCTATGTATATTGTATCCTGCATGGGAATTACAAAAAACGGTTCCGTTTTTGTTCCGCTTGATTTAACTTATCCAAAAGACAGAATCGATTATATTATCGAAGAAAGTGAAATGAATTATATCATATCCTCCCGAAATGTTGGTCTCACCTCACAATTTGAAGACAGAAATATCTTATATATCGAAGATTTAGACCTGGAAAGGGATGATTCATCCCCAAATACTGTGGTTGCTAGCGATATGGCAGCAATTTATTTCACTTCAGGTTCAACAGGCAAACCAAAAGGTGTTAAAGTACCCCATTACACTTTTTTACTTGAAGCATTATACTCTTCAAAATATGTAACATCCGAATCAGACATCGCATGTTACGTCAATTTCACATTTTCATTTTCTGTTGTATTATACTCCGCTTTTGTTAAAGGAGCCAATTGCATCATATTAAATGAATATTTAAAAGAGAATATTCCAGAATTAATCGAATTTTTACAAGTAACCCCTCTTGATGCTTTAATTTTACCTACAGTTCTTGGGGCGACCATATTAGAAAGAACTGAAATAAAAACAAAAAATATGATTATAGCGGGTGAACGATTAAAAGAAGCAACACCAACAATGTTAAGTCGTAAAACTGATTTAATCAACTGTTACGGTTCCAGTGAAGCTTTAGTAATATCATATCAGGATGTTAAAAAAGCATCCCAATTAGATGAAATTCCAGTTGGTTACCCAGCAGGAAACACCTGGGTTTACATTGTAGATAAAAATAATATGCCTATGCCGATTGGAGTTCCCGGTGAGATTGTCATATCAGGTTTAAAATTAGCTTCAGGTTATCACAATAATGATGCACAGACTAATGAAAGTTTTGTTGAAAATCCATTTTCCGACTGTTGGGAAAATGAAAGAATGCTTCATAGCCGGGATCAAGGATATTTCACTTTTGATGGAGAACTCGTGGTTAAAGGAAGAATTGACAGACAAATTAAGCTTAGAGGTTTAAGAATTGAACCAGGTGAGATTGAAAATGTTGTTTTAAATTATTCCCCATCAATTACCAATGTTGTAGTTGAACTCAGAAACGACAATCTTGTATGCTATTATATCAGCGATGGCGAAATTGATGAAGATGACCTGAATGAGTTCATTAAAAGTAAAGTAACACCATATATGGTTCCTTCATTCTATATGAAAATGGATGAGTTCCCGCTTAATTTAAATGGAAAAATAGATGTCAAGGCCCTTCCAACACCGGAATTTGCTATTGAGGAAATTGTTGAACCAAAAACAGATGTCGAAATTAAATTATTTGAAATTATTTCTAAAATCTTGAAAACAGACAAATTTGGTGTCACAACCGATTTAGTTAAATTAGGCTTAAATTCACTATCATCAATAAAAATTGCTTATGAAATTGCATTAAATTGGGGTGTGCAGCTTAGCATTAAAGAACTCAATAATGCAAAAGACATCAGAAGCATAGCATCTTTAATTAATGATCCAGCCGAATTTACAGCGGTATCCCATGAAAAGCAAGAATTGTATCCTTTAAGCCAAAATCAGTTGGGAGTCTACTTTGAAACCGTTAAACATCCGGACAAATTAATCTATAATACCACATCAGCTGTTGATTTGGGCGCAGGCATTGATGTGAAAAAACTTAAAGACTCAATTGTTAATTTAGTAAATAAATACACTTATCTTAAAAGCATTCTATTTGAGGAAAACGGTAAAACATATCTTAAAAGACAGGACGATGAATCAGTTGCTGTTGACGTGTATGAAAGTTTAGCAACGGAAGAAATTAAAAAGAGTTTTGCACGTCCATTTGACTTGTTTAAAGGACCACTCTATCGTTTTGAAATTTACCATACTTCCGATGAGACAGTTCTGCTTATGGATGTTCACCACATACTGTTTGATGGAACTTCAGTTAATTTATTTATTAATGAACTATTGGACGAATATGACGACATTAATGATGCAGAAGAAGTTAGTTCAGGATTTGACTTTATTCTGGATGAAAAAGAACTTGAAGGAAGTGAAAAATACCTTAAGGCCAAAGAGTTCTTTGAAGATAAGCTGGCAGATATTGAAAATGTGACTTCAATTGACCCTGACATCAGCGGTTCAAAGGAATTAGGTTCTCTTAAGGAAGTTTCAGTCAAAATTGACAAAGAAAGTATTTTTGAATTCTCAAAACGTAATGGAATAACTCCAAATAGTTTATTTTTGGCATCATCCCTTTTAACATTATCAAAATTCTCATACACAAAAGATATGCTTTTAACTACAATTTCCAATGGAAGAATCAATCCGAAATATTACAAAACATTGGCAATGATTGTAAGGTCCCTTCCGATTGCAATGACCATTAACACAGACCAAAGCGTTCTGGATTACATTAATTCAGTGAATGATACCTTTGTCGATACAATTGACAATGAATCTTACCCATTTACCAAGATATTTGAGGAATATAATTTTGTTCCGGAAATTTATTATGCATACCAGGTAGGTTTATTTGATGAGAAAATATTGAAAAACGGGAATAAAGTTAAAGTTGAACCATTAGAACTGGATTATCCTAAATTCAACATTTGCATATATGTGGAAGAAGATTTGGAAAACATTAATCTTATCATACGCTATAATGATCAATTATATTCACACAAACTGATGGAAACATTAGTGGACAGCATTGATTTAGTATTGAATAAATTTATGAATTCTTTAACTCAAACCGCTTCAGACATTTCACTTTTAACCGGTGTTGAAGAGAGAGAAATAGCTAACAGAGAAAATGAGTTAACATTAGATATCAAAGAACCTCTGTTAAAAGATAAATTTGAATACATCGCATCTAAAAAAGCGGCGGAGATTGCAGTTTATGCAAATGATGCCAATTTAACTTTTGAAGAACTTAACACAAAAGCCAATATATTTGCAAATTCATTAATTGATAAAGGTTTTAAAACAAATGACAGAATTATATTAAAATTAAATAGGACCTCCAAATTAATGATAGCACTCATAGGTTCCCTAAAGGCGGGAGTTTCATTTATCCCAGTAGATCCCAAGTATCCTCAAGAGAGAATTATCCACATTCAGGAAGACAGCCGATGTAAGATGATTATCTCCGACGATCCCCTTACAGGCGAAGTCGATATTGACAATTTGCTTACCGGCACAAATACCCAAAATCCAGAAGTGAAGCTGAAAAATGACGATGTTGCATTTTTAATTTATACTTCTGGTTCAACAGGGCTTCCTAAAGGAGTAATAATCAAACAGGACAGCATTACAAATTACATTAAAGCCACTCCCGAAAACTCACCGATAAATGCAATTGCAAATGATGTTTCCAGAATGCTATCCATAACAACCGCTTCATTTATTGCATTCTTCCGTGAAGCTTTCGCATCTGTTATGAATGGAGTTCCAATGGTGCTTGCAGATGAAGAAACATCAATGAATCCAATTAAATTAGCCAATTTAATTAAAGAATACGAAATTGATGGAATGTCAGTGACACCATCCAGACTGCAGCAGTATTTAACAATCGATGATTTCAAAAGGGTTTTAAATGACATTAAGGTCATTACCGTTGGTGGTGAAAAATTCATCGAATCATTATACCCTACATTGGTTAAATATACAAATGCAGATATTTACAACTCTTACGGTCCAACAGAAGTAACTATTGCATCCCATGCAAAATTAATGCATGACAATAACGTATCTGAAGGAAAACCTATTCATAACACTATCGATTCAATTGTGGACATTGACAATAATCCGTTGCCTGACAATATTGTAGGAAATATTGCAATTGGAGGGGTTGGAGTTTCTGCGGGTTATTGGAATAAACCTGAGTTAACAAGTGAAGTATTTTATACTAAAAACAACATCCCATATTATAATACTGGGGATTTAGGTTATAAACGTGAAGATGGAGAATTGGTGGTTGTTGGAAGAGCAGACTCACAAATTAAGCTTAGAGGTTTAAGAATAGAA
>CACZNW010000089.1 GCA_902782595.1 uncultured Methanobrevibacter sp.
CACCTCTTGGTTCTCATTACGAAAATTTTATAGTAAAATATGATTATACTAAAATATAGTATTTCATAATGAGTGGATAAAGATTATTAAGTTTATCTTATATAAATGTTTTTAAAACCCCAATATTTAAAAAACAGATTTAAATCAGTCAAATAAACCAAAAAAGGTTAAAAATAAATATAAATTAATAATAAATCAATAAATAAATTAAAATAATCTATGATAAAATTTGATATCTTAAATTCAATATAAAATTTTTACGATTCCACAAAAAATGAAATTTAAATTTAATGAGTTATCATGATAAAAATCAATATTAATTAACGGATTACATTAAAAATAAACAGAATATTGTTCGATTCAATAAAATTGAATTGAAATTATAAAACTATACTGAAAATAACCATTAGATTTAAAAAATGTATAAAAATAAAAAATTGATGATTTAATGTTGTATGAAAGGAACATATTTCAAAAGGACTACAGGAAAGCAGACATAAGATTTGGATTATGCTATCCAAATATTTACCGGACCGCAATGTCTTCGCTGGGATACAATATACTTTATAATTTAATAAATGAACGTGAAGACACATGGTGTGAGAGAATAATTTTTCCAAACATTAAATCAGTTGAATCAAATACTTCCGGCAAACATTTTAACATAATAAGCTTTTCCCTTCAGTTTGAAGATGACTATTTTAATGTATTGAAGATGCTTAAAGATTCAAAAATTCCGCTTAAAAGAAAAGACAGGACCGATGATGACCCGCTGATTATAGCCGGCGGTCCCTGTGCCAGTGCAAATCCAATGCCGCTGTCCGATTATATTGATATTTTCATTATTGGAGAAGGTGAAAACACAATTAACAGTTTTTTAGACATATATAAAAAATACCCAAATAAAGATCTTGAAAAATTTTTGGACATATGCGGAATTTACATTCCCGAATACGACAATAAGACTAAAATAACACTTATCCGGAATATGGATGAAACATACCACATTACCCGACCCGTCATCAGCAAAACAGATGATGACAATTATCAGGGTGTTTTCAGCAATTCAATAATGCTGAACGTTTCACGGGGATGTACCCGCGGCTGCAGATTCTGTATGGCAGGATATTTATACAGACCAATTCGGGAAACAAGCTGTGAAAAACTAATCGACATTTCACTTGAAACCAGGAAGAACACCGGGCTGAATAAAATTACATTAATCGGCGCCGCAGTATCAGATTACAGCAATCTGGATAAATTAATAAGCAGTCTTGAAAGTGAAGGTTTCCAGATTTCAACACCTTCCCTTCGCATAGAATCAATTACCAAAAAAACTTTAGAAACACTAAAAAAAAGTGGACTTAAAACAATAACATTAGCACCCGAATCCATCCCAAGACTTAGAAAAGTAATAAATAAGGAGATACTAGAAAAAAAAATTTTTACAGTAATAGAAAATGCAGTTGATTTGGACTTTAATATTAAGTTATATTTTCTTATTGGGATACCCGGAGAAACCATGGAAGACATTGAAAGTCTCTGCGAATATATGAAAAAAATAGCCCATATGCATAAAAATCCGAGGAAAGTAAAATTCAGTGTTAATCCTTTAATTCCAAAACCGCACACTCCACTTCAATGGGAAAGTTATGATTTTAAAGACATCAAAAAGAAAACCAGATATATTAAAAAGGAAATGAAAAATTATAACATCAAATGTGAAAGTCCTAAAAAAGGACTCGTCCAATATATATTATCCTGCGGAGATAGGAGTATTGGTGAGTTAATTGAAAAATCTTTAACAAAACCCCTGACCCTTAAAGAATGGAGGGAAATAACTCCTGATTATGATATTGATGACATACTGCCCTGGAACAATATTGATGTTGGAGTAAATGAAAAATTTTTAAGAATTGAGCATAAAAGACTGAAAAATTTAAAACAGACCCCATG
Source organism: uncultured Methanobrevibacter sp. (assembly GCA_902782595.1). GTDB lineage: Archaea > Methanobacteriota > Methanobacteria > Methanobacteriales > Methanobacteriaceae > Methanocatella. The sequence goes on from CACZNW010000089.1 coordinate 1,957, forward strand.
GTGTGAAACATCCCCCTGTTATAACTGTGGGGCATGCGAAAAATAATTACTGGAAAAAATTAAATTTACTATATAATATATAATATATAAGTGAGGTAAAATTTTATGATAAATCCCGCAAACAGAACAGAAAAAATTGAGCTGTCATTAATTAGAAAAATGTTTGAAGTGTCAAATCCAGATGCCATTAACTTAGGTATTGGAGAACCCGATTTTGATGTTCCGCAAAACATTAAAGATGCAATGAAAAAATCAATCGATGACAATGACACCCATTATACTCCCAATAAGGGATATGTCGAACTAAGAGAGGAAATTGTTAAAAAATTCAAAAAGGATAATGGAATCAGCACCAATCCGGAAAACATTATTGTTACAGTCGGAGCCAGTGAAGCATTATACATCACAGCACAGGCATTTATGCAAGCAGGCGATGAGATACTGTTGCCAAATCCAAGTTTTTTATTATATGAATCAGTTATTAATCTGGCCGGAGCAGATATCGTACCTGTCGAGTGTAAAATGGAAAATCAATTTAAACTGAAAGCTGAAGACGTTCAGGAGAAAATTACTGACAAAACAAAAGCAATATTTTTAAATTCCCCATCAAATCCTACAGGAGCAGTAATGGAAAAAGAAGACATTAAAGCCATTGCAGATTTATCAATGGATAATAATTTCCTGATTATTTCAGATGAAATTTATGAAAAAATAATTTATGACAAAAAACATTACTCCCCCGCAAAATATAGTGATAATGTAGTTACAATAAACGGATTTTCAAAAACATATGCCATGACCGGACTAAGAATCGGATACTTAACTGCAAATGATGAACACTGCGAAGAATTATTTAAAATACATCAAAACAGCATTGCATGTGCAAATTCCACCGCACAAAAAGGAGCCTATGAAGCATTAACAGGTCCTCAGGGCGAAGTAACCAAAATGGTTAGTGAATTCCAAAGAAGAAGAGACCTGATTGTTAACCGTTTAAATGGAATGGGATATGAAACAGTAAAAGCCGAAGGGGCATTTTATGTATTTCCAAAAATTGAAGACCCTGATTTTGTTATGAAAGCCGCAGAAGCAGGTGTAATTACCGTTCCGGGATTTGCATTCGGATCCAACGGACAAGGACATATTAGAATGTCATATGCCAATTCCTATGAAAACATCAAAAAAGCCATGGATATCTTAGAAGAGAGTGTAGTTAATGGAGGAGTATAGAACCAAAGCCGGAACAAAAGCATCTGTTATAGCAATAGTTGCAAACTGCATTTTAACAGTGCTGAATATTTCTGTTGGAATAATGAGTGGAAGTTATGCACTTGTTTCTGAAGGAGCACATACTCTTTCAGATGTTGCAACCTCCGTTATTGCATATATTGGGTTTAAAATTGGTCAAAAACCGGCCGATAAAGAACATCCAATTGGACATGGGCGTGCAGAAGCAATAAGCGGACTGATCATAGTTATATTTTTAGCACTGATATCTTATGAAATCATTTCAGGAGCTTTTGATAAAATATTAAATCCCGAATTAATAACTGTTCCCGATACATATGCTGCAATAATGGCCGTTTTCGGCATATTTGTAAACTACAGCATAAGCGAATATATCATCAGAATAGGTAAAGAAATAAACAGTCCAGCTATTGTCGCTGATGGAAAACATCAAAAAACTGATATATTATCATCACTTGCAATTTTAATAGGAGTTGTCATATCCAATTTAGGATATCCTATTCTGGACCCAATCATCGGATTGATAATAGGATTATTGATTATCAAAACCGCATATGGAATTGCCAAAGACAATATAGATAATATCATGGGAAAAGTACCATCACAGGAGTTAATAAATAAAATAAAAAATGCTGCAGAGAAAACACCTGATGCATATAATGCACACAATATTAAAGTCGATTACTTCGGATCATATGCAACTGCATATTTACATGTTCAACTTGACGGAGATTTGACATTAAATGAAACACATGAAATAGTGCACACTGTAGAGAATAATATCCTAAGAGAAATTCCGGAAATAAAATCAGTAATGGTACATGCCTGCCCTATCGGAGTAGAGTATAATCATGAACAAAAAATAGATAAATAAAACGCCGGGACCGGGATTTGAACCCGGGTGGTCATAAGACCATCGGATTAGCAGTCCGACGCC
>CACZNW010000090.1 GCA_902782595.1 uncultured Methanobrevibacter sp.
GAATGTTTTGCTTTTGCAAACAATGTTAAAAGCATGGTTTTTTCTACGCCTTCTAAATTCATAAGTTTTCCTCCATAGGTTATTTTGGTTTATATAATAGTTGTGCGGGATACTATATAAATTTTTAGGTATGCCTAAATTTTTTAAATTAAAGTAAAGTTATTCTAAAATGATTTATCAAGATCTGCAGGATAATAATGGAATAATATTGATTTAAAATTTCATATTTATAAATCAAAAATTAATCAGCTTTTTAAATTTGGAAAATAATGTTTTAAAATAGTTTGGAATATTGAAAATATTTTAATTGTGGAAATATTGTTCTTATTGCAGATTAATTAAATTCCTATCATAAAATCTGGATTAAATGGATAATATAATATAAAATTGCTGTAATGGGTTGGATTGGTGTTATATTATAGTAATAACATCATAAAAAGGTTATGTGTATAAAAATTATAAAAAAGTTCTGATAATTATTTGAGTTTCTATACATTACAACAAGTTATAAATAATATTCAATACACAAATACAATCATAATATAATTGCAGTGAAAAATATGAATGTCAAATTAAACAACAGGATGCAGTTGATAGTCTTGTTTATTTTGGCCGCAAGCCTGGTAACCATAGCCCAATCGATTATTACAACCGGGGTAGTTTATCTGATGAGCGACTTTTCCGTTTCATCAACACAGGCACAGTGGTCCTATTCAGTATTCCTTCTTGTTGTAGGAGTTATGATACCATTAAGCGCTTATATATCCCGCAGATTCAGTGCAAGGACGATATTCTTCTTTTCACTAGTTATATTCCTTTTGGGATCAGTCATATGTTATTTTTCAATCTCATTAATAATTTTGATTATTGGCAGGATTCTTCAGGGAATTGGAAACGGTATCATAATGCCATATGTCCAGATTTTACTCCTGAGAACTATTCCTGAAGAAAAATGGCAGACTTATATGGGACTATACGGTTTGGTCATTGCAATTGCTCCCGTTTTAGGTTCTTTTATAGGAGGATTTGTAATAACATTATATGGCTGGAGAGAACTGTTCTCATTTTTCACTGTTGCCACAATAGTCCTTCTGGCTTTAGGCATATTCTTTGTAAAGGACAATACTCCAACCAGAGATTATCCTCTGGACTATCTGTCTGTTGCATTGTCAATAATGGGATGTGCAGGTGTAATGCTTGGTTTTACAAATGTTGCAGATTATGGATTTACACATTATCTGGTAATTTTGCCAATAATCATTGGAATTATGTCACTAATTCTGTTTGTAAAGCGTCAGCCAAAATTGGAAAAGCCTTTGATTAATCTGAACATACTTGAAAACAAATATTTCATGGTGGGAACAATATTCATCTGCATTCTCTTTTCATGTTTGAATGGATGCAGTGCACTTATCCCAATATTTATTCAGGGTGTAGCATACAATTCCGCAATTATTTCCGCTTCTGTGATGCTTCCTGGAGGATTGCTGATTATTGTCTTTAATATTGTAGGTCCATTGCTTACAAACAGAATAGGAATCAAGAAGGTTCTGATTATGGGATGTGTCTTTTCCATAATAGGATATGCAACCATGATGTTCTATACTCAGGATTCCTCCTTTGAATTCATGGCCATAACCCAGTCAATCCGTCTAATCGGTACAGGTCTGGCCCTGATGCCTGCAACAACATGGACCTTGACTATGGTGTCTGATAAGGTTGAGGACGGAACTGCAGTAAACAATACATTAAGACAGATTTTTGCAGCAATCGGCTCATCAATAGTCGTTGTTATAGTGGCCGTTTTGGCAGGAGGTGCCATAGACCACAATTCAGCTTCCGTTGTTGCATTCAACCAGACTTCATTAATTCTGCTTATTTTGCATGTTGTAATGCTTATTCTGACTGTTGTATATATTGACGATAAGGACAAAATTGAAAGTGCCTAATTTGACAATGCATATGCCGAAATAATTAATACCCTTTTTAAATAATAGTAAAATTAATTATTTGATTAATTCATTTAAGAATATAATTTGGGAAATTTCATTGAACAACATCCAAAAACTAAAAATTTTTGCCAACATTCTAAAAAATTTAAAAAATAAATATTTGAATCTATTTATTAAAACAACTTACATTCAGAAGTTTTTTCATCAAACCATCCTTTTTTATTCCCTATATAATATAATGCGGCTACTGTAAATAAAGTGAGTAATATATCACTAAGAAAATCCCAGGTAGAGAGTGTTGATGAAATTGAACCGAATCCCAGAGCCACCATATAGAAAGCCATTAAATTATTAATTGAATGAATTGCAGCTCCCGCTTCCAAACCATTAGTGCGCCAGGCCAATGCTCCAAAAATGATGCCGGAAACACCGATAACTATTGCACCAAGGAAGTTATATGGATGTACAGCAGCAAAAATTAGTGCCTGAATAATAATGGCTAAAATTGGTATTTTAAACCAGGATCCAAAAGACTGCATTAAAAGACCACGAAATGCATATTCTTCAGCAATACATTGAACCGGTATAAGAATGGAAGATATAATCAATGCAATTAAAGAAACATGGCTGCTGCCTCCGGTTTCCATTCCTGTCAATATAGAAATTATTTCAAAAACTATATATATCGCTAGAGGAATAAGTAAACATTTAAAATAAAGTTTCCAGTTCCATCCTCCTCTGGAAGAAGCATAAGAGGAAAATGGTCTGTCATGGACAATTTTGGAAACAATGTAGATTATAGGAAGAAAAATTGCAATGGATAAATATGAAAAATAAACTGAAACGTCAGTGGTGTTTAAAGTCTCATATCCTCCATTCGCAACGGAATCAATAATATTGTCTCCATATGCTGCACCAAAAATGTATGTTAAAATAAATTCAAATATAAAATACAAAATTATCACAAGAACAATGGTAATTAAAGGTTTATACCATTTATATTTCTCAAATGTTCTTGGAAAAGTAACATAATCTGGAAATTTATTTTCATTTTCTGACATATGTTCATATATATATATTAATTTAATTATTTAAAATTACTCTTTCAGTTTAACAGACAATTTATAAATGGTGGTGGAAATTTTTAGTTTTTAGATGTTGTTCATTTTTTATCAAATTAGTGAAAGAATACTCTGACCTCATTTAGGTCGGAGAGGTTCGAATACCATTCACTACGATGTTTTACAATGTAACTCCCAAAAATTGTTTTAAAATTATCCAAATAATTCATTCATCAGCTCAGCAGGGTCTGTTTCATCAGCTTTATCTTTAAGCATTGTTTCAATAACTTCACTCAATGAAACTCCTTTTATCTCAGCAATAAGATTTAATTTCTTAAGTAACTTTCCCTCGACTGTGATAGTTACTTGTTTTGGAATATCCTCAATAGTATAGCAGGTGCTGTCCTTTTTTGCTGCAAGTTCAAGTTGAAAAGCGATTACATTATCTTTAAGTTCATCCTCAAAGGTTATATCCTTAAACTCATGGATTACTTCATCAAACTGTAGGGATCTTCTCAATAAATCAGCTTTTATTAATTTCAAATTATCCTTTTCGCTAGATATAAGATTGAATTTATCAACTGATTTTAAAGCCAGTTTTCTCATTTCGACTGCAATGTCATCCTCCGCATCATCACATGCCCATGCACAATGCAGAAGTGAGAAAAATTGGGATCTGCAATCTCCTTCAGCCTTTGATATTAAAGAATGTCTATAGAATCTTTTGGCCAAATTGTATTTGAATTCATATCCTTCACAGGTCAAATAGTCATCGTTTTTCAGAAAATCGGCGGGCACATCAGGTTCATCTTCGATGTCGACTGTAATATATCCGCAGTGAGGGCATTCCTGAAGCCATGTAAACATACTGCTTCTTTTCATTTCGGATGGTCTTAAGTCCAAATCAGGATATCCCCAAGTATTGGTACTTGTCAATATTGATTGCGGTGATGTTTTAGTGCAGACTGCACATTTTTTATCTTAATAGTGAAAGAATACTCCAACCTCTTTAAGGTTGGGGATGAATTTCAAAAAAAGTGCATTGGGAATACTTTTCAGATGCTCTCTCTATTTCTTTATATATTATATTATTTAAATTAATTTTATATGTCTTAATTTTATGGAGTTGAA
>CACZNW010000091.1 GCA_902782595.1 uncultured Methanobrevibacter sp.
ATTTTTAAGCCAGATTAAAATGGAGAAGAGTTATCCTAAAAAACTGCTAAATTAAAAGAGTTTATATGTAAGAATAAAGACTTACAACCAGTTTAACAATGTAAGTAGGCGCTTACATTCGAAAACCTTTATATATGAGCCATTTCAGATATTAAATTGTACTTTGAAGAGCAAATTTATAATCCTCTCACAGTTTTCCATTAAAAAAATAAGGTGATAAAAAATGAACATTAAACCGATAATATTCCTCATTGCCATAGGCGCCCTTTTAGTAGGAAGCGCATATGCGGCAGGTGTGAATGACTTTAAAGTAGACAGTAAGTACAGCAGTGAATATCAGGGACAATACTACTCCTTTTATTTGAACAAAGACAAAGACGCAGGAATTGCAATTTACAAAAACGTGGATGACAACGTATACGACGACGTGGACAATGACGATGTCAACGACCACCTCATACCAGATGACGGAAGAGAATACATAACAGGAGATGATGATTTAGCAATAAGTAAAAACGCCGACAATACCGCAAACTTCACAGACTATGGTCACGCAACACACGGTGATGTTGAAGTGGTTAAAAGCGGCGGCGAAGAATATATTGTTGTATTCTTTGCAAAAGACTCAAGCAAAATTAAAGACTCAGATTTAACCAGTTTATTAGAACAGTTCAACAAGGATAATAATGTGGAAGCGGTAAGCTTCTAATTATCCTTTTTTCCTCCATTTTTTATTCTAAATTTTTTTTATTGAAACTTTCAATTATTATATTAAATCAAATTTTTTAACCTTATTCCCATCTCATTATACATTTGAATCACCCAACATTAGATGTCAGGGATTCCTAGACTATTTTTTTACCAATCGATTTGTTATTGAGTATTATCTGGACTATCCCAGATAAAATCGATTTATATAATAATTCCAACAAAATTGGAATAAAAAATCATAATATTTATATAAAATTTATTCCAAAATTACTATTAACAACAAAATGATGTGAAAAAATGAATGATAATGTAGGGGAAAGGCTAAGAAATTTAAGAAAAATGCATAATTTTACTCAAAAACAAGTAGCAGATTATTTAGGATTTAAACAAACACAAATTGCAAAATTAGAAAATAATGATAGGACATTAAAATCATCTTCACTAAATAAATTATGTGAACTTTATAACTGCACTCCAGAATACATATTAAAAGGAATTGGCGAATATTCCAAGGAAGAGTATAAATTTAGGTCATCAAAAAATCTAGATTTAAATACATTATCAGATATGAATAGAATCATAAGGAACTTAAAAGAATTAACTGAATTAAATGGTGATTAAATGAATATACATCAAGTTAATCAAAAAGCAATGGAGTTTAGAATAGATATTGGAATAAAACATAATGATCCGGTAGATTTCTTTCCATTAATTACAAACAAACTGAAAAATTTAACAATAGTATTTTTAAAAATGGATGAAAAGATAAGCGGAGCATGTTACAGATTCAAAAATCAGCAAATCATATTTATAAATTCTAAACACCCAAAAGGAAGACAAAATTTTACTGCGGCACATGAAATATTCCATTTATTCTATGAAAATCCTATCTTTACCATCTGCAATGTCAATAGCAACGATGAAGTAGAGAAAACTGCCAATCAATTTGCATCCTTTTTATTAATACCAATTAATGCATTATATAATTATAAAAAAGAAAATGGAATTAAAAAATGGGATTTAAACTCAATAATAGATTGTGAACAATATTTTCAAATTTCACATGAAGCTCTCCTTTACAGATTAAAAAACATTGGAGAAATAACATCTGAAGAATATAATAAATTTAAACCAAACATAAGATATAATGCCATCCATAGAGGATATGATTTAAGTTTATATGAACCTTACATAGGTAAAAACTACACAATAGGCAATTACGTGCGTTTAGTTGAAAAAACATATGAAAATGGTCTAATTTCTAATGGAAAACGAGAAGAATATTTAATTCAATCTTATTTAAGTGATTTTGTATATAATTTGGAGGAATTATGAGTGATGAGAATATATTCTATGATACGGATTGTTTGAGTTGCTTTATAAGTATAGACGATGTTTCAATTTTAAAAAAATTATTCAAAAAAATTATTATCCCTGATGAAGTATATACTGAATTTTCAAGGATCCCAATATTAAAAAATCGTGTCGATACATTAGTCGATGAAGATTTTTTAGAAATTACTGATATTTATACAAACACCGACGAATATGATTTTTATACAAAACTTTGTAACGGAGAATTAACAAGCAGAAAAATAGGAAATGGAGAAGCTGCCGCCATTACTTTAGCAGTTAAAAACAATGGAATCTTAGCCAGTAACAATACAAAAGACGTTAAAGAGGCAATTAAAATATATGGAATTAAACAAATTAAAACTGGAGATATTCTTGTTAAAGCATATAACTGTGGAATCATATCAAAAAATGAAGGAAATGATATTTGGAAGAAAATGCTTAAACAGAATAGATATTTAACAGAAAAAACATTTTTAAGATATTTAAAAAAATATCCTCAAAGCAAATTTTAAGTTTCAATGCAAAAATAAACCATATTTGAGAGAATTAATTGAAATATCAACTTTTCAAAAATTATGGATTTTTACTTTAATATTATAGATTGAGTATAACATATAATTTTTTAGTCATTAACAAAGTATGAATAAAGCTCATCCTTTACCTCATTTTCCAGTTTGAAGGTAAAGTTAACAATTGGCTGCTGTTTGTCGTTTATTTTTCTATAAACCTGCTTATGGTTCATTGGAGTTAGTTTGCCCATATAGTAAAACTCTATTCCTTCATCGTTGTTTTTTTGAATGAATAGTCTTATATCCAAATCTGTGTAGCTGATTATCGGTTTTAATTCGGGAGATGTGACCTTCCGGTTGTTTCTGCTCATCCATGAGAAAATCTGTCTTGTGATGAAATGGTCGTTGTAATTGATGGTTTCGGATATGTCTTCGGATTTGTCGTATGTTACAAATATAGGGCAGGTATTGTATTTTACCTTGTATCCTCCGATGTTTTGTCCGTTCATGTAGTGTTTCCAGTTTAAAAGCCTTAGAACCTCTTCCCTTGAGTATTTTTCATAGAGTCTGAACTGTGAATCGGTCATGTATACGTTTTCGTATTTATAGAATGCGTATTTTAAAGCGTCTTCAAGGTGATTTGCAAATATCTGACTGGCCAGTGCCCGTTTGAATGAGTCTGATATTTCAAATCTCCAGTCCCTTCTGTTTTCAAGGTCATCGAATATTTCGGGGCTGAAAGTGAAAAACAGGTTTTCGGGATTGTCAACTAGTTTTTCTATTGTGTTTGCCTGATATCCATCGCCTTTTTCCTTTTTGTAGAAGTTAAGGCTTAAGAAGTTTATTGCTCCTTTTATAGCTTCAAGCTGATTGACAAGACCGTAGGTTGATTCAAGACACCTTTCGATTTGTGATACGGTGAAGTATCCGTTGTATTTTAAACATTCAAGAATTATCATTTCATGTGGCCGGGTTCCCTTAAGCAGTTTTTTTGAGATGAAGCGGAGGGTTTCAGTGTTTTCAATATGGGAGGTGTAGTCTTTTTCGATTTCACACAGGAAGTGGTGGTATGTTGGATAGTCCTTATGTGCAAGGATAAGTTCGGGATTGAATTCTGCGTTAACGGCGAAGTCATATAAATGAGGAATTCTTCCCAACTTGTATTTTAATTGATTGTACTTTTCTTTAAACAATGCCTTTCTTGAAAAAGAGGTGTTGTTAATTGATTCATATATACGCTTTCGTGAAATTTCATCGAAGTTGATTGAAGATGCCCCCGGAATGATTTTGTTTCCTTCCATGAGATACTTCCGGATTCTGTCCTTGTCATAGGACCTCTCACCTGAAAGGGCAATAGGAATCATGAAATTGTTGCGGTAGTTTCCGATGAAATCTATGATGACAACATATTCCTTGTCCCTGTACTTTCTCAAACCTCTTCCCAGCTGCTGAATGAAAATAATCGGAGATTCTGTAGGTCTTACAAGAAGAACCTGATTAATCTCGGGAATGTCAACGCCCTCATTGAAGATATCGACCGTGAAAATGAATTCAATCCTGTCGGGATTGTCGTCACCGGTCAGTCTGTCAATGGCATCCAGACGCTTCTGCTGTGAATCATCTCCGCTTAAAAATACTGATTTAAATCCCCTCTCATTAAACGCATCGGAAAGCATTTTGGCTTCACGTTTTCTTGAGCAGAACACCAGAGCCTTTCTCCTGTCACCGGAATATCCGTAAAACTCCGATTTTTCAAGAAGATAATCAACGCGCTCATCACCTGCAAGGAGATTGAAATCACTGAAATCATCATCCACAGTTGAATCGTCAAATACAACGTCGGTGATTCCAAAGTAATGGAACGGACAGAGCAAATCCTCCTCCAGTGCCTCCTGCAGCCGGATTTCATGGGCAATGTTGTTGTCGAAAAGATCATATATGTTAAAGCCGTCTGTACGTTCAGGCGAAGCGGTCATTCCGAGCCAGAATTCAGGCTTGAAATACCGGAAAATCTTTTGATAGCTTAAGGCACCTGCCTTGTGAACCTCGTCAATGACAATGTAGTCAAAATGATTCACCCCATAACTTTTATAGACATGTTCCTTTGACATGGTCTGGACCGTTGCAAAAACGTAGTTTTTATCGAAATCCCTGGAGTTTCCCGAAACCAGACCAAAGTTCTCATGATCCTTGAAAACGTTTTTGTAGGCTTCGATTGACTGTTTTGCAATCTGTTCACGGTGAACGAGAAACAAAAATCTTTTAGGTTTGAAATCCTTCACGGCAAATGCCGAAGCGTATGTTTTACCTGTACCTGTTGCCGATACAAGAATGGCTCTGTCCTCACCGCGCCGGATTAAGGTTCTGAGATTGGTGAGAAATTCCTCCTGCATGATATTTGGAACCAACTCTGTGATGTTTTTTTCCTTAAGCTCCTCAGTATATTCACGGATATGAGTGAAGTTCCTGTTGTCATTGTATATTTTTTCATAAACCGGCAGAACTTCGCTTAACTCATCGGCACCCTCCCACAGGGCATCGAATTCGGAGGTCAAATCGGCCAGCATTTCCCCTTCACTTAAGGAGACAAATTCAACATTCCACTCCTTGTTGACTGTCAGGGCATTCATTGTAAGATTGGAACTTCCGACAATTGCCTTGCTGGAGCCGTCGGATTTTTTAAAGATATAACCCTTGGTGTGAAAGCCTTCGTTTTTTTGGGAATAGAGCTTTATTTCAATGTTTGAAAATCCCTGAAGTTTTCTTAATGCCTTGGGTTCGGTGAAATATAGATAATCGGTTGTAAGTATTTTTCCCTTAATGTTGTGCGCTTCAAGATATCTGAACTCCTCAAGAAGGGGAGTGATTCCGCTTAGTGTAATGAAAGCCGATGAGAAAATGAATTCCTCGCAGTTTCTAAGTTCATCACGGATGGAATTGATTACCTTGTTTTCCCGATTGTTATAGAGCAGTTTTGGTCTGAAATCCAGACTGGAACCTGCATTTTCATTGATGAAAGCTGTTCTTGCTCCGTTTAATATATCCTGAGGATCCATAATATTTTACTCTTTGTCGCTTAGATGTTCAATAAGTTCACTTAACTTGTCAATCTGAAGCTGGAATTCCTCCTCTTTTGGAGTTCCCCTTACCTTTTCGATTTTCTCTTCAAGTTCCGCCTTTTTGGCTTTGGCCATTTCAATCCTGTCCATTAAAATCACCTGTCAATTTGAGATTTAAGCTCAAAAATCAACTCTTCAAGCTTATTCATCTGAGTTTCTATTAAAATTACATCAAGTTCATCATCAGCATCAATCAGCTGTTTTTCCAAAGTTTCAAGTTTGTCAAGGTACTGCAGAAGCTTTTTTTGAATTAAAAACGGGTCCGGAGGATTGTAAAGCTCCTCCTGAGCACTGCCCAGTTCCTCTTCAATGACCGGTTTTAGAGTTTCTAAAACAACACCGGCCACTTCCTTATCCATGATTTTACCGTTGTCATCATATAGTCTGATGGAAAGAAATTTAAAACCGTTACTGTCTTTTAAACAAACTTCGTCTTCGTATTCCTTTATGTCAAATTTGAATTCGTAATTTTCGCTGATGAAAAAAGTTACTTTCTGAGCTTCCATAATCAATCATCCATTGTTTTTCTTAAATAATCTATAACAGCCAGATCTGCTGGAATCCAGTTGACACTGTCTAGCTGGTCTTTTGTAAGCCATCGGGCATCATTGTGCTCGAGAAGCTTTGGAGTGCCTTCAACGATAACGGATTCAAAACAGCTCATCTTAAGATAAAATGTAGGATATGCATATTCCACGTCAAGGGCGAACCTGACGGGTTTGATGATACAGTCAAGTTCCTCTTTAATTTCACGTACAAGAGCATCCTCTTTAGTCTCTTCACCCTCAATTTTGCCGCCGGGAAATTCCCACATGTTGATGAATTCCCCATAACCTCTTTTAGTGGCTAAAATCTGATTATCCTTTTTAATAATAGCTGCAACAACGTTTAAAGATTTCATGATTAAACTTCTCCTGATTAACTATTTGACAGCTTAGGTATTGAACTACCTCAACTTTGTTGAAGTTGAGGATTCTTACTTCACGGGCGGTATACTCCCGTAAGTATAGGATTGCCGTGCTATCCCCCTCGTCCCGAAGGTCCAGACAATATTCGATTATTTTAACTTTTTTTGACTTGTTTATTGTTGAAAAAAGTTTGATTAATCTTTCATTGTCATTTATTAATTTATTTGTTTTCTTATTTAAAGTACATCAGAGAGCATTTGAAAATGTATTCCCAATACTCTTTTTGTGAAATTCATCCCCAACCTTAAAGAAGTCGGAGTATTCTTTTACTATTAAGATAAACATTACATCTTTTAGGTTTTTACTTCACCCCTTCCCAAACCCGTCATCGGAATCGTTGAGGGAAATGATTTTTAAAATGTCGTCATATCGTATATTACTCGAAATTAACAAACGTTGGGAAATGGTGAAAATAATCCATATAATCCCTTGATTGTCAAGATATGTCAGTAATTAAAACTATCGAAATCCAAAGTTATTAAACCCTGATAAAACAGCAATGCCTTAATAACCTCCTTAATGAATGTTTCGAGATTATTCTCTTCAATATAATCATTTCCAGGAGTTAGAGAAAATGCTCCTACGGACGGAATGATTGTATCTGATTCAAAGAACTGTTTAGTCACATTTCCAGGATACAGTACATAAGCGCCTTCCGTCATTAAAATTGAATCTTTATAAGTGTGCATTTTATAAATATCTCCATCTTTAAATATTCTGTCCTTTTCTTCCACCTCATCCCTTTTTTCAATTTCTTCATCAAGACTGGAATCAATTTTATCGTAATCTTCAATTATTTCCAATTCAGACCGATATTTGGCGTCAAAATGAATGTAATTTGTTTTCCCACCAATAGTTACAAGCAATGTGTAATCCGGTTTAAACGCAAGGGAATATGAACGGTATTTTGAATTGTCGGAAAATCTTAAATTGTAAAATAGCTCTATTTCAATTTCATAACCGTATAATGTTAACAGGAAGTTTTTACGTGAGCCAACACCCTTTTTAATGCTTATTGACCAATTATCATTGTTAATCTTAAATACATCTTCAAAACCTATTTTTTTAACACTTAAGTTATTTAAAACTTTTAATAACTTGAAATAGCACCAGTATTCATATAATTCGGATAATTTCTTTTCAAAACCTTTAAATTGGTCGTTGATTTCATCCCAACTTAACCTGAATGAAAATTCAAGCATCAGGAAGTATTGGAAAATCTCCCTGTACCCCTCTTTTTTGTGAAGGATCTGTGAGTTAAACGGAACATATTCCATTGCGGAGATATGATTGAAAAATTTACTGGAGAGGAAATATTCAAGTTCATCTCTAAAATACAATAGCTTATCGTTAATGTATCCTTCAGATGAGTTTTCAAGAAGTTTTTCAACCAAATCACGAATCAGTTCTAAAAAATATTTGAAAAATCTGTTTTCGGGAATATCAATGGTGTCTTCATGTTTAACCTGTTCTATTTCATATGGCAAATGCCCGTTAAGTTTTTCTGCAATTTTAATGGCAGAATTTATTTTAACAAGTTTATTTGGTTTTGATATTATATTTTTTAAAGTATTTTGATTGACATTTGCAGCAAGCGAAGTCGGCACCATCTGTGAGTAATTTTTAAGCTGTGAATGCAAGTTTTTAGATAAATATTCAAAAATTGACGGCAGGTTATCCTCCCTGAAGAGATATTCAAGAAACATGAAATCTTCATAATATGTTTCCTTTTGATGATAATCAAGTTCAAATTCCTGATACAATGGAGAATTAACTTCAAAAATTAAATTTAAGGAATGTTGGGAGAGATCTGCAATCATGGCAGAGTACTGGGAAAAATAATCCATTTTCTTTGATCGAACCTCGATTGGAATTTTAATTGAACCTGCATTATTTTTTCTGACATCCAAAAATGATTTGCCGACATAACTCCTGAAATTCAGAGTTCCTGCGATTTTATAAACTTTTCTGTCCCCCAATTCAAATCTGAACTTTTTAAAATGACTGTCATTAATTTTAATTAATGAATATAGAATATCATACTTTGCATTAACGTCGTCTGATTCAAACAGTATCTGATATTCAGTTTCTTCAAGAAACATTAAATTAGCAAAGTTGGCTCCGATATCCGGACAGTACTGGATTGGAGTTAAGTTATCGGGATTGTCAACTATCGGAACATTGTTTAAGGTTATTGAATTAGAAATGTTAATGTTGTTCTTCTCATTGCTTCTGTAGTCTGGAGAAATAACCGTTAATGTTCCAATTTCGTTATCATTTTCATCAGTTAAATGGATTATAACCTTCTGCTCAATCATTTAAATCTTAATTAATAAATGAAACATATCTCTGATCTGACAATACCCTGGCCATGTTTTGAAGTTTTACCGCTGAAGTGTAGAATCGGGAATTGTCTCTGGTGACAATGAAGTTTTTGGGATTTTCATTATTGTTTCTGTCTTTTAGACATATGTTGAATAAGTTAGTCAATACATTGCCTATGGCCTTTTCGGATCCGTGTAGTTTCGGAAGGATTTTCTGTTTAACCTGTGCATCAAAATATCTCTCCCAGTTATTCCACTCTTCGGGAGAGTTTTCATATCTCCATGCAACTACCATAAATCTTAAAATCTCGTTGATTACCCTAAATCCGAAGTCAAATCCCGAACCCCTAAGAGTTTCCTGAAATCCTGTAAGTTCCACTGCAAGAGTGTCCCATAAGCTGTCTCCCTTGAAACTAACCCTGGATAAAATATCCTTCAGATCACCTATGTTAAGTTTGGAAATATCTGAATCGGCCAGTGGAGACTGCAGGTAACTGATGTTTCCTTCAAAGTCCCCTCCATCCACATTTGATGACATGTAATCCCATGCCGGCAACGTGTCAAATTCTATGGTATTTGCCCTGTCCAGTACTTTTGGTGAAAACATGTATGTTGTTTCATCAACATTAACAGTGCCGATTATGAAAAGATTATTCGGCAGTTTTAAGGATTCGTCATTACCATATAAAGGGATTTCTTCGCCGCTTTCAATAGCTGAAAGAAAATCGGCAAAATATCTTTCAACATGGGAAAGATTCATTTCATCCAAAATTAAAAAATAAGGATTTTCCAAATCCTTTTGGGCATTTTTGATTAATTCATAAGCGGGCGTTGACTGATAGTCATCGGTAATTACATTATGATACCCTATTATGTTTGTGTTATCTGTCCAGTTAGCCCCTACCGGCACTATCCTGTATTTAGACCCGTTATACTTTAAATCCGGAGATGTGATTTCTCTTGATTTTGAACATTCCCAATTGGAAATAAAATCCTTAAAATTGAATTTGTCAATGTCCAATTCAACATTCACCTCTTTACCGTCATTGGCTTTTAAATAGTCCTGCAACTGCTTATTTCTCTTAAATGTTAATTTTGGAGCGATCCGAATTTTTCCAGGAGCCCTTATTCCGTCAACAATGATTTCACATGGAGAATAACCGGAATCAAATGGATAATAGTTGAAAATATTTTTATGCACAAACCATTGTCTTTTTTCATATGCTGACTGATTGGATTTCTGTTTTAACAATATTTTGCCGTCAGGCTCCATATAATCCTTTGAAATGAATTCCTTTAAGTCATTGCATGATATCTTTAATTCAGTAACACCCCCCGGATTTTGTTCATAAAATCTTTTAAAATGATCTTTAATTTCATCACTCTCATAATATAACTGAACCATAATCTTAATATCACCCTTTGCTGAAATTCCATCAACTGCCATGTCGAATTTGGCGCTGCATTCATTGATTGGAATAATATCCAGCAATTCCTCTTTAGGCAATGTCCAGCCGTTATTTTCCCAGGAAGAGTAATTGGTTTTAACGTTTATTGTAAAAAACCCTTCATCATCAACTGGAGTTTGATTTAAAAATAACTCCCCCGAGATGAATTTGGCAAATAATTGTGACAATTTTGTTTTTCCAGTTCCTGAATTTCCAGTCAATATTTCAAACGGTTTAACTTTTAAAGACAATAAATAATTTTCAATTAAATTCTTATCAAAGTAATATCCATTAGATATCAAATACTTGTAAAATGAGTCAACTTGAACTTCCCCAGACATTTTAAAAACCTGCACGACCAACTTTTGTGAAATGAAATCAATATTTCATAATTAATACAATTTATATATAACACATTATTAAAAAATGTCGATCGTTAACTTGAAAAAAAGTAAATATCCTAAAGAATTCAGCGGCAAATAAGTTCTGCAAACTATTAATAAGACTAATTTTACTGTTAAAGTAAATTAAAATGCCTTAAACTATTAAAAAATCGGTTATGAGAAGTAAACTACTCAATTCAACATGATTAAGTTTCAACCAGCAATAATGATTCCCCCCGAACCATCCAACAGTTTTAAAAATGAATCACCTTAACAAAAAAAAA
>CACZNW010000092.1 GCA_902782595.1 uncultured Methanobrevibacter sp.
GAACTGTGTTTTTTTGGGTTTCTAATCATATTTTAAATTTTTTTTGATATGACTTGCTTTATGTTCAGTGAATGGATATGTGATTATTTTTTATATAATTGGCATATATGATTCTATTTTCTAAAATAAGTTAATATAATCAGTTATTAAAATTAAATGAATTTTCTAGCACAATCTGGAAATTTTTCATTCTGTTCATCTCAAATCCGGATATTTCCCAATTCTGTATAATGCTGTCGACATGCTAAAATGAAACAGGTCACTGATGTGCAGAGTAATAGGATTCCTAATCTTCCGTCAACAAAGGTTCCTCCAATGAATATTCCGACTGTTCTGTTCACATTGCTGATAAAAACTGTGTAAATAGGTACGACTATAAAAAAATAAAAAAATTAATGAATTAGTTTTCAAATTCATCAATCAGTTTTTGAGCCTGATTCCAGTCATTATGGTCATCAATCTCAGTCCACTTAAGCCCATTTGTTAAAACAAAGTCAATTTGAGTGATTTTACTTAAAGGCTTGTAGGCAAAATCATAATAATTCTGTTTGTCTTCGTCCATCAACTCTTCAAGAATTTCATTGAATTTTGAAATGTCTTTTCCGGCAACTTTTGAAACACCTATGAACTCCCCGGTGGAACTTGAAATGTCAATTCCTTTCCCGATTTCCTTGATGGTTCCGCTAGCTATTGATTTATCCTCATTGAATGTTTCATTTTCAATTATTATTTTAAATGATTCTTCATTAAGTTCCTTGAAATTATCCACAATCAGGCTGGTATTTTCCCTTTCGCTTATTCTTGCAATAATTTCCGGATCAACAACATTGTCACCGTTAATCAGAATGAAATCCTCCAAATGGTTGTCTTCAATGTATTTGCTTGCAATGTATGTGGAAACTGATGTGTTTGTAACATCATACTTTTCGTTTTCCAGGATTTTAATGTTGATTGAATATTTTTCCTCTAATTTTGGAGCCAGGTCATTTACTTTCTCCTTGTTGTATCCAACAATAACAATAAAATCCTTAATGTCTTCCGCCATCAGGTTTTTAATCATTCTTTCAAGCAGTGTCATTCCATTTACCTCAAGTAAAGGTTTAGGAATATTCTTTGTAAGGGGCATTAGTCTTGTACCCATTCCGGCTGATAGTATTACTCCAATCATTTTATCACCATTTTATTTTTTCCCATAAATTATTAAATGCTTTAATAGGACTTGTTCTTTCGATAATAACGCTGTAAACAAAATCCACTATATCACTGTTAATGTTATTGTTAGTGCAGATATCCTTGACTGCCATGATAGAGTTTTTTCCTTCAAACACAATGCCGCTTGCGGCTTCATCAATAATCAGTCTCTGGCCATAGAGGATACCGAGTGTATGATTTCTGCTTTCAGAGGATGTGGAAGTTAAAATCAAATCTCCGAATCCGCAGTATTCATGTGCGGTATCTGAAACTCCTCCGAAGGCTTCAATAATTGTAATGGTATCTTTAAAACTTTTAGTTAAAATGCTGTAACGTGCATTCTCATTGATATTCATGCCTTCACATATTCCGTTGGCTATTGCATTGATATTTTTCAAAACGCCGCAAAGCTCAATTCCTCTGATATCACTGATAATCTTAACCTTGAAATGTTTGGTGGTCAGCACTTCTTTAACCTTTCGGGAATTTTCGCTGTTTCTGGATGAAACATTTGTAACCGTAGGTTGATTCAACATTATTTCGGATGCAAAATTGGGTCCGGAGAGGACAACATAATTTTCGTCGAAATATTCAGAAATCAGGTCGCCCATAGTTTTAAGAGACGGATATTCGATTCCTTTGGCAGTTGTAACAAGTATTGTGTCTGGTGAAATCACTTCTTTTAACTTTTTCAGGGTATCTCTAAAAGCAGAAGATGGAATTGCTAAAAATATGATTTCGCAGTCACTTAAATCCTCAAAACTGGTCGTTGCTTTAATATTTTTATTTAATTTATGGTTAGGATAATAGTGGGTATTGTATCCGGTATTGTTGATATCATTGCATAACTCCTGTTTTCTGACATGCAATAATAACTGGTCGACATTCTCACTTATGGTCTGTGAAATTGCCGTACCCAAAGAACCGGCACCAATAACGCCAACATTCAATGTCATTATAACACCTATTTAATTTTTTTATTAATAATTTATATTGTAATAATTAGTATTTATTTTTAAGCGATTCCTTTACATACCGTTTAATAAATTTGTCCAAATCTGGGGAAACTTCACTCTTTTCGCATCCCAGTTTTGTTTTATCAGTAAATGTTCCTTTTAGTTCTCTTCCTGCCCATTTAACTTCTTCTTCAACCCTTTTTCCGTATTTGGTTCCAAACATTTTAAACAAAGGGAATTTGGTTATTCCATTTGCTCCGCTTAAAATCAGTATTCCAATATTTGCCAGATTGTCGATCCATGTTCCGCAGATTATTTCAATGTCCGGAAAAGCCAGTCTGACCTGCGCCACGACACGGGCATAGTAAAGCGAAGCCGGCTGGGATGAATCTGCATAAACGGTTTCCTTGTGGGGGTTAAGTGAATAAAAGATTACTCTGTCTATTTTGTGTTCTTTGATGTAGTCTATAATATAGTTTACATCTTCTAAAGTTTCACCGAGACCCAATATTATGGTTATTGCCTTTTTAAATCCCAAATCACCTGCAACATCTAGCATGCTGCTGATATCTTCTAATTTTTTGGATGGGCAAACTCTATTGTGGATTGAGGGGTTGGCAACTTCAACTGCACCGGTTATTCCTTTGATTTCAGATCCGAATTCACCCAAATCATCAGTAATTCCTGTGTTTAACCAGACTCCTTCACCGGTAATGTTTTTGATGGTTGCTGCTATTTTTTTAATTTCTGAGGTTGTGAATGATTCATAGCCTCCGGATAAAAATTCGATATTCCAGTCAAGACGTCTGCACATTTCGGCTTCCGCATAGATATTTGAAATATTTCGCCTTGCTTTTTTAGGATCTTTTATTTTATCTTTTTGAGTGGACATATAGCAGAATGCACAGTCTCCCTTATCACACCACCATGAGAGGAATACTGCTCTTTCAAGAGTAATCATGTTGCCATGTCTTTTTAGTGTGGTTTCATCAGCTTTTTTAATCAGGTCAAATATGTTGGAATCCATATTTTTATATATGCTCCTTAAAGTTTATATAATAGTTGGGATTAATAATTATTATGTGATTTGATTTTTCATGAAAAATTTGAAATAATCAAAACATTTATATACTATGTCATGCATAGTTATTATTACTGTTTAAAGTCTTTTGATTTTTAATCATGGGCTATATTTGGTTAAGTTAGATGGGTGTCATATGCCATCGTAGCTCAGTAGGTAGAGCGTTCGGCTGTTAACCGATTGGTCACAGGTTCGA
>CACZNW010000093.1 GCA_902782595.1 uncultured Methanobrevibacter sp.
ATAGATGTGATTAATTATGCTTGGAAATTTAGGTGAAAATCTTACTAATACCATGAAAAAATTAGTAGGAATGTCAGTCATTGATAAAAAAACAATCAAAGAAGTTGTAAAAGACATACAACGTGCTTTAATTCAATCTGATGTTAATATTAAATTAGTTTTAGAATTATCAAAAAAAATAGAGGAACGTGCTCTTGAAGAGGAACCGCCAAAAGGTATCACTCCAAGGGAACATGTAATAACAATTATCTATGAAGAAATGGTCAATCTTCTGGGCAGTGAAGCCGCAGACCTTGACATCAACGACAGACCATACAAGATACTGTTTTTAGGTCTTCAGGGTTCAGGTAAAACAACTACAATAGGCAAACTGTGCAGATACCTTCAGAAAAAAGGTTTCAACCCTGCGGTCGTGTGTACCGACACATGGAGACCTGCAGCTTATGAACAGTTAAGACAGCTGACAGAAGAGATGGATGTTCCGTTATATGGTGATCCGAACAACAAGGATGCCCTTGACCTTGCACGTAAAGGTCTTAAGGAATTCAAAAACCGTAAGGTTATCATTTTCGATACTGCAGGAAGGCATAAGGACGAGGCTGATTTAATTGCCGAGATGGATGAACTGGACAATATCATCAATCCGAATGAAGCTATTCTTGTAATTGACGGAACAATCGGTCAGCAGGCAGGTGAACAGGCAAAGGCATTTTCACAGGCAACCGACATAGGTTCAATCATCATTACAAAACTGGACGGTTCAGCAAAAGGTGGGGGTGCATTGTCTGCGGTAGCCGAAACAGGTGCTCCAATCAAATTCATCGGTACCGGTGAGAGAATCGATGACTTTGAGCTGTTTGATCCGGAAAGATTTATTTCAAGACTCCTTGGAATGGGAGATATTAAATCTCTTATAGAAAAGGCTGAGGAAAACATTGACGAGGATGTTGCAGAAAAAACCATGAACAGCATGCTCACCGGTAAATTCACACTTATGGATATGAAAAACCAGTTTGAAATGATGAACAGCATGGGACCGATGCAGCAGGTCCTCAACATGATTCCGGGAATGGGTAACAAGATTACCAAGGAAGCTTCCAAGATGACCGAGGAAAAACTGGATTCATATAAGGTCATCATGTCTTCAATGACCGAAGAGGAAATGCTTAATCCGAAAATCATCAAGCAGTCACGGGTTAGAAGAATTGCCCGTGGAGCAGGTGTTCAGGAAAGTGAAGTGAAGGAACTGCTTAAATACTACAACAACACCAAAAAGACAATGAAAGGACTTGGAAAACGTGGAGGACGCCTGCGTGGCGGAGCCATGAACCGTATGATGGGACAATTCATGAAGTAGATTGATATGACTGAACTGGCTGAAGATATTTTAAGGGAAACCGGCGGTAAAATATGCAGGCACTGCCTCGGACGCAAATTATCCAAAACAGTGGAGGGCGCCAACAACATAGAAAGGGCAGATAAGGTATGCAGCGAACTGAATATTACCATTGACGGTGCCGAATGTGTAATATGCGATAATCTTTTTGACAAGCTTGATGAAGATTTGTATAAGAAAATAGATGACAAGATAAATCAGCTTGAAGTTGAATTCGACACATTTCTCGTTGGATGTCAGATAAGCAAGGACATTCAAAAAAGGGATGATGAACTGTCCGAAAAATTCGGCCTCAGCGTTGAAACCATAAAAAAGGAAGTCAACAGACTAATAGGCCTCGGCATCTGGCAGCGTTATGATAGGGATGCGGAATTCGAAAGACAGGACATAGTATTCAATGTGGACCTTCGAAGAAAACCGAAAGTCAGAATCCAGATTAACCCCCTATACATTGAAGGTAAATACAATAAACTGAAAAGGGGAATTCCACAAACCAAATGGCCATGTACAAAATGCAAGGGAAGGGGTTGTGAGGAATGCAACGGAACCGGAAAACAGTACCCCGAATCAGTGGAGGAACTTATTTCCGAGCATTTCTTAAAACTGACAAGAGGTAGACAGGCCAAATTCCACGGTGCCGGAAGAGAAGACATCGATGTCCTGATGCTGGGTTCGGGAAGACCGTTTGTACTAGAAATCAAGGAACCGAAAATCAGAAATCTTGACCTTGCAAAACTCGAAGCCGAAATCAATGAAATAAATAAGGGTAAAACCTCCTATCACAACCTCCATGTTGTTGAAAGAGGACGAAAGGCTGAAATAAAACAGTCTTCCCCGGACACTTATAAAGTCTATCAGGCAATTGTTGAGTGCGACGAAAGTTTTGATACAGAAAAGCTTGAAGAATTAAAGGAATTAAATGAAATTCAACAGCAGACTCCGTTAAGGGTTTTAAGAAGACGTGCGGACATGGTTCGTGTAAAGCATGTTCTGGACTTGTCATATGAAATAATTGATGATAGGACATTTTCCATGAAGGTTAAAACCGAAGGCGGACTTTACATTAAGGAACTGATTTCAGGTGATGAAGGCAGAAGCAGTCCCAACGTAAGTGAAATTTTAGGGGTAAATGCGGTCTGTGCACAGCTTGACGTATTGGAAGTAAGTGAGAAGTAGATATTATGGCAGATGAATTTACACATTTAACGGACAGCGGAGTACACATGGTTGAAGTAGGTGAAAAGCCTGATCAAAAAAGAATGGCAGTAGCAAAGGGAAGTATTTTTCTGGATAAAAACACAGTCACTCTGATTCAGAATGAAGAGATTAAAAAGGGAAATGTTTTAACCACCGCTCAGATAGCCGGAATTCAGGCTGTTAAAAATACTTCTTCAATAATACCTCTTTGCCATCCTCTGGCATTGACAGGTATAGAAATCGACTTTAAAATTAAGGCAGATGAAATCATAGCAAAATGTGCCGTCAACACACTGGGAAAAACCGGCGTTGAAATGGAAGCAATAACTGGAGTTAGTGTTGCACTTTTAACAATATGGGATATGGTGAAAGCTGTTGAAAAGGATGAAAACGGACAGTATCCAAATACTCAAATAAGCAATATTGAAGTTATAAGAAAGGAAAAAATCTAATTTCACTTATTTTTTCATTTTTCTATATTCCATTATTTTTATATATGATGAGGATAATAAATTATATTCAGTTATTTTTATTAATTAATTTTAAAGGAGATTACTATGGCGAAAAAAGATAATAAAATTTCTATGCCTCAAACTGGTGCAGGTTTAGTAAGATACTTTGATGAAGAAAGTTTAGGTCCAAAACTTTCA
>CACZNW010000094.1 GCA_902782595.1 uncultured Methanobrevibacter sp.
GAAAATTGGACATTAAGATAATTTCTCACATATTCATTTTCAATGTTGGACGGATATGATATTATACTCAAAAATCTGTTTTGCAGGATTACTTTTTAAATTCCTGTATTCCGGATTAATGATAAGTGACATGACTAATCTATAACAGTTCCTTCATTGCCTGCTCAAATTTATCGGTAATTACTTCCCAATCATTAGATTTTACATATTCACGAGCTTTACCTGCAATTTCATCATATTTTTTATCATTTAAAATATTTTCAACTACTTCAAGAACTTCTGATGCTTCCTGAATATATTCTATACCGTTTCCATATCCGAATTCCTTTGACAATCCCGGAAGTTCGGATGCAATTACCACTTTTTTCATTGCAAGATACTCATAAATCTTGATTGGTACAATATCCTGCATTATCGGCTCGTCGATATGTGCCGGCAGCAGGCAGAAGTCTGCTGATGCTAAAAATTCAGGGATTTTTTCAAAAGGCTGTTTTCCGGTTAAAATCAGCTGGTCTGACATGTCGTATTCGTCCCTTATCTGGCACATCTCATCATATGCATCACCATCGCCGACGACCAGAATCTTATAATCCGGATATCTGGTTTTATTTTCACCCAATGCACGTGCAAGTTCTTTCATTCCTGCAAATTCATAAATCCACCCCATAAAGAACAATACAATATCATCTTCGCCGATTCCATATTCCTTTCTAATTGCCGAATCGTCCAAATCAGGGTCATAACTTTCCAAATCGATTCCCGCATCAATCAGAATTGTTGATTCCTTTTTAGCTCCCACAGAATATGCGAATTCAGTCAGTTTCTTATTAATTGTTATTACCAGATCGGCGTTTCTAATGGTTTTTTCTGTGAATTTCTGTCCAAGTTTTTGAAATGCCTTTTCGGGAATTAAAGCATAAATTACATCAATAAAATAATATACAAATGGAATATTGTGTTTTTTAGCCAATTTTGAAGCATTATATGAGTTTAAAATACCCAAAGCTAAAATAACGTCAGGTTTGAATTCTTCAATTTGATGTTCGATTTCATGTTTATGTGTGAAAAATAGTGTTGCATAGCTTAGACCTTTGATTTTAATAAATCCCGGCCTTATTACTTCAATATTTGTATCTTCCTTGATTTTTGAAACGTTTTCATGAATTTCCTTGTGATAAATTAAACCTGAATCGTCATCGTTTGGCCAGTCAATCGGATAATCTATGACCTTGATTTGATGACCCCTTTCTGCCATTCTCTCCATTAAGTGATGCTGCTGGTGAGGATTTCTCTCCAACCAGTCTGACTCCTGAACAACTAAAATCTTCATGGAGTAATATTTATTAAAAATTAAATATATAACTTTCTTTATGAAAATGCCTGAAACTTTAGATTCAAAATTACTGGCCCCCTGCGGGATTAACTGTATCAGTTGCGAGAAATTTCAAAATCCCTGTGCCGGCTGTCTGATTAGCGATGACGGTAAAAGTAAAGCCAGCCTGAAATGCAAGATTAAAACATGTTTTGATAAAAAGAATTTCAGCTATTGCGGGCGATGCAGTGAGTTTCCATGTCCATTGATGAAAAAACACTCCAAAAAATATGTTAAAAGACACGACCTTGACACTTTAAGTTCGGCGAAAAGAATTAAGACCATGGGCATTGGCCGCATGATGAGTGAAGACCGTGAAAGGTGGATGTGTCCCGAATGTGGAGGGGTTGTGAAATTCCAAACTCAGAAGTGTTCGGAGTGCGGATTTGAAACCGATTAAATGTAATAGTCAGTGAATTATTTTGATAGTTAATGTTATTACTATTGATTTATATTGGCTTTATTGTTAATTGATGAGTGGTCATTAAAAAAAAGAGAAATTTGAATTTAATAGGCAAATAGTTAAACCTATTTACCTATTTACTATTTTTTTGTTTAGATTACGTGCAAGCAAATAGTAGTACACGTAAAATCCTAACCAGAAAACCGCCGCAAAAACACAGGCAATTAAAATCCATGCAATTATTGGACCGATTCCGAAATCAAGAGGCATCCATTTTAAATAAATTGCAATTAAAAACAGTACTGTCATTCCAATTGCCATTTGAAAGATTACTTGAAAAGGCAATGCAAGGTCTTCCTTTTCGTAAATAAATCCGCTGAGAGAAAACCCCCAGCCTGCAACAATACAACCAAAGAACAGATTGACTATATCTGTTCCTGAAAAACTGATATTTTGAGGTCCCGCCTGAAGAGAAATAAAAACTGCAACCAGCAATCCGATAAAACTGCCTACAAAAGCACCTAAAGCCAAATGTTTAATCAAAACTGTGAATTTCATGTTCATCACCTATAAATCCAAAGCCTGTTTAAAGTCAGGTAAATATTTTCTTGAGATATTGTCTTTCAAACCGTTTTTCAGCTGTATGAACATCATTCCCTTAAGTGAAGGAGCAACTCTCTCGATTTTTTTCAAATTAACAATTGTTGTTTTTGATATTCTGACAAAATCACTGTTTAAAGTGTCCTCCACCTGATACAAGGGTTTTTTAATTAAATATTCATTAGTTTCAGTGTAGACTTTAACCTGTTTATCCTCTACTCTGAACATGAATATTTCATCCGTCTGCAGAAGCGCAATGTCTGATCCTTTTTTAACCGCCACCATGTCAGAGGATTCATCGCTTTCGAGAATGGATACTGCTTTTGTAACATTATCTGTAAGTTCTTTGGTGTGAATATCTGCATACGGTTCTTCAATATCTCTTGAAACAAATAAATTTACCTTCATATTTTATTTCCTTAACTTTTCCATTTCTTCTTCAATTTTGCGTTCCCTATACTCTTCATTGTCGAATTTAACCGGAAATACGAATGCCTTTAAAAATCTGACGAATACTCCAATTCCCCAGAATACTACAGGAAATATTACCCACCAGTATTCGGGAGTGAATAATGCATTGATAACTGCCAGAATTGCATTTACAATGAGATATGTTATCAGACTCTTATAAAATTTAATTTTAAGATCCGCTCTTTTTTCCGCCAATTGTCTTATATTATCGCTCATTTAATCACCCATGTTTTGAAGTTCCTTTTGAACCATTTTTTCTCTGTAATTGCCTATGGAATATGCTTTAAAAAAGTCGTCCAAAACTCCGAGTCCCCAGAAAAACATTACAAATACAACCGGCCAGTAACTATGTAAAAATATATTACATATTATTGCCAGTATTGTATTTACAATCAGATATTTATATAGATTTTCCTGAAATTTAATTTTTGCATCAACTCTTTTTTCAGCAATCTGCCTTAAATTCATAATATCACCATCCGATAATATAACTTGGTTAAAGTCCATATAAATGACTATTCGGCGAAGTGTCCAAGATGCAAAATAAGTCCGCTGAAATGCAAAAAAACAGATATGAAAATAGTGGCTATAACACAGCCACCAAATAATATAAAATTGAAGTTAATGCCGGAACTGTTAAATTATCAATTCCTCCATAACTGAAAGCTTCACAAATTGTTGCCACGGCTGAAATCATCAGTATATTGACAATATTGAATTCAGGCATTGTACAGCCGATAGATGTGAAAACCATCCATACAAATACGCTCATTACAGAGGTGATGACAAACATTGTCAGTGATCCTTCAAGAGATTTTGTACCTCCGAATACTGTGTATTTGACTTTACCGAATTTCTGACCGATCAATGCTGCAAATCCGTCCCCGTATACCATCGGTACAATGGCCAACGCCACAATCCAGATGTAGAATTTAGGGTCGTTTGCTGGAGATACAGTTGTAAATACAGCAATCAATACTGTCCAGATTAATGCATAGAAAAACAAGCCTAAAGCGTGCCCGGATTCGGTAACGCTATTTTCTATTTTAACCGGTGAGTATTCAGTTAAAAAGAACAGTCCGATTGTAATCGGCAGTGTTAAAAACCAGACCATCATCCAGGGGTCTGAAAAAAACGGCATGGCAAATATCATGTTACCTACCATAATGTGTAAAAATTTACGTGAAACTTCAGGCCGTGTCTTTAAAACCATTTCAGCTACAACGAAAATGACTGCAACATAAACATATACTACAATTAATGCAATGATGTCAGTGAATATCATTCCTTATCATACTCCCCATATTCACAGCCGGCATTTTCTATTTTAACATGGTCAATTAATGTTCCGTCTTTTTTGTATAACTTGATTTCACCCCAACCGTTTCCTCCGTTCCATAAACGGTTGTGGAGTTTTTTACCATTTGGAGCTTCATAATTAATTAAAAGCATTTCATCACGCCTGCAGTAAAGTACAAGTTCCATACGAGAGTTTTTGTTGCTTGCGTTTACATGCCATGTGTGGACGTCTTCACCTTCCTCAAAGTCAAAGTCGATTTTAACCATGTTCCAGAATCTTGCGAAATTGTATTCATACATTGTTCCTTCATAGTAAAATCCTATTAACAGTTTACGGGGAATGGAAATACCGAATGCCTTTGGTCTTCCCCCGCCAGCTTCAAATGCAGAGTTTTCCAATTTTTTACCTGAAATAAGGCTTGTAATATTGCATGATGAAATCCAGAGCCATGGAGATGTAAAGTCTCCGCCCCAGTTCTTATCGGCATATCCGTATGATTTTTCAGGAATTACTTCATATTCCTCTCCGTCCAGCCATATTGTTCCGCCGTATTGGGTTTTAATTCCTTCGGCATGCCAGAACATTTCAAATGAGTTTAGTTTTCTGAATAATGAGCTTGCACCATAACCGACATTAAATGCAATCTGCTTATCGATATCCAAATCCCACATCATGTCCCCCGCATCACTCATATATTCGGGGTGATTTTTGGCATCCTCTTTTGATACTCTTGCAAATCCTTTCATATGGGTTTCTGTCAGACTGCAGTCCCCAACCTGAATGTTGAGTTCATCATCGGGACAGTTAAAGTATTTCATTGAATAAAAATTATGAATCTGTTTTGCATCCTTCCCCCATGTTCCCGCTTTAATCATACAGTAAGATGGTTTTTTACCTGCTTTCCTGTTTTCAGGCAATTGTCCGAGAGTAGGTTCCTCTTCAGCCAAATCAGGATTACATACAAAATATTCAATGAAAAAAGGTCGTTCCTCACCTGTTTTTTTGTTATATGCAGTTAGTGAATGCCACCACCAGTCATAACCCTGTTTGGCAAGTGGTCCCTTGAGCATAAAATAATCTCTTTTCAAATCACTTTTATTCATTACTAATCCTCCAAAGGTAAGATATTATATAATTTATTTAAAAACGTTTAAATAATTTGTTACAAAAATAGTAAAAAAAGATGAATTTTACATTTGGATTTCATTTCACGAATATCTTCACGGTAGTAAAATCCGATTGTTGAAATTATCAGCAATATGATAAATGAAATCCCGGTTACTTTGAAAAATTCATCTTCATCAATTATAATCTGTTTGACTACACTTTGACCTGCTGCACTTCCCGAATCGGAAGATATTGGAGAGTTTGATGCTCCGTTAGTTTGTGAAACACTGTCAATAGGATTATCTGGACTGTTTATAGGATTCTGGTTTTGAGATGTTGTGGCATTACCGTCACTTTGACTGTTTGGATTGGTTTTTCCGTGACCTTCACCTGACCCGTCACCTGCGCCACCGTTTCCATGCCCTGTTCCTCCATTTCCTTCTTCAGGCACTCCCATATCATACAAATCATCATATGAAATACTTGGATAATCCTGAGTTGCTGCCGGAGAATTTTCCTGAGGAACATACTTGCCATTGTTATTCTCATCATATTTGGTGAATCTGTCGGAATTATCAACCGTAGCTTTTATATCATCACCATTTTCAGCATCGGCATGGAAAACCGCAAATCCCCCACTAATTGTTAATGTGATTCTTTGACCGTTATTTACCTGAACGGTTAATTGTCTGTCGGGAAGCAAACTGGCAATATTTCCTTTTGAATCCAAAAAGGATGCTGTAAAAGTATTTTTACCAACCGGTTTTACCGTGAACTTAAGATTATTGGCATTAATCTTGGGACAAATAACATTAATGTCAGTGTACCAATTATCTCCCAGTGTAATTCTTTCACCATTTTCCTGATAGTAAGTTTCTCTTACTTCCAGCTGTTTTCTGGTTCCATAAATTACATTATAACTTATATCCTGACCTTTTGGCATGACATGACTATTAAGGAATTGGATTCCTGTGCCCTAATTAGCATATATCACATTAGACTGAATGTTGCTTCCAATCTTTCCCAAACTTATTCCATTATCTGTATTTTCACTGATATCATTTCCGGTTATCCGGATATTGTCTCCGGCAACATCAATATATATTCCACTTCCCTGATTATCAACAATGGTATTTTTTCCAATGAACAATTTTTCGGGATCTTCCCCATAATTTGTGCTGCCTATCTTACTTGTTGTGTAAATTCCATGTCTTAAATTACTTTTAATCTTATTGGAATAGATATATGTATTTTTTGATTGGGACAGAACAATGCTGTTTCCCAGGTTATTTGAAATGTCATTATCTCTAATATAAGAGTTTTCGCTTTGAGCTAGAACAATACCATTATTTGAATTTTTAACAATAGTGTTTTTAGTAATGTTGAGATACCTGACGTTAGTGGCAGTGACAGCACTGGATTCTGTAGTGATTTTATTTTTAGCTATTGTTACATAATCCGAATTGGAAATAACTATTCCTTTATTTGAATTTATAGTAAAACCCTTTACAGTTGCGGGAACTTTCTTTTCCTTTAATTGTAATTACAGGATTATTTGAACCGGATTTTAAAACCGTATTTGAATTCGAGAGCAATGTTAATCGTTTATTTATAACAAGATTGATGTTTTCATAAACATCACCCTTAAATAAGATTACATTGTTTGCTTTTGCATTGTCAATGATTTTTTTGAATTTGAGTGTTGGTTAAACCTTTTTCAACAATGACCGTGTTTTTTACTGTAATAATTGCTGTTTTAGAAGATTGTTTATATTTTGAATCTCCTGAAAATTTTGCAGCAATACAATATGTTCCATTGGCCAGATTTATTTTCAATGATACAATACCTTTTGAATCCGTGTTTTTTGCATATGTAATGCCGTTGACCGTGAAAGATATTTTCTTATTTGGAATTATATTATTATCTGCATCCGACAGTTTAATTTTAAAACTATCTCCAACAACATCAAAATCCGTGCTGCCTTCAACATCAATGTGCGTATTTATCAGAGAAGACCCCTTTTCGATAACAGATTCATTGTTGTTTATCCAAAGCAGTTCTGAATCATCATTGACGGTTGTAGAGTTATCAGTTTCCTGAGCAAAACTGAAATTTAATGTGAATAAAACCACTACACATAATATAATTATAAAAACCTTTTTATCCATATTTCACCTCCTTTTAAGTCGATGATAAAAGAATTAATTATTGAAAATTATTCTTCTAAATATAATATATATTATTTAATAGTGTATAATATTGAATTTTTTTGTTTAAATCAAATATTTTTGTAATTAGAAATTTTTTAAGGAAATTCCTATGAAAATATAAAATTTAATTACATACTTAAATTTATGATAATAAAATTATTTCATTTTA
>CACZNW010000095.1 GCA_902782595.1 uncultured Methanobrevibacter sp.
AAACAGAGATTTACTAGCAATTGGCCACTCTGCTCATGATTACATTATAAGAGTGCCTGAATTTCCAAAAGCTAATTTTTCAGCTCCCATCACTAATATGAAAACATTCAATGGTGGCGCAGCTGCGAATGTGGCTTGTGTTGGAGCGAAATTAGGATTAAAAACTTCACTTGTATCGGCTGTCGGTGGAGATTTCAAAAAGACAGAATACTATGAAAGTATGCAAAATTTGGGTATTGACACTGAATCACTGATTTATGTTCCCGGTGAGGCAACACCTACCGCATTTGTCCTGACCGACGACAATGACGACCAGATCAGTTACTTCTACTGGGGAGCTGCGAAGGAATTTTCACAAAGCAAAATTCCTGTAAAAGCCATCAAGGATGCTGAAGCAGTTCATCTGGCAACAGGAGACCCTGAATTTAACTGGAAATGTTCACAGGAAGCAAAAAATCAGGAACTGCTTGTTTCATTCGACCCCGGCCAGGATCTTGGAATGTATGACACCAAAAAGTTGGTTGACGTTATTGAAAATACCACAATACTGTTCGGTAATCATCACGAGATTAAAAGAATACTGGATGCAATTGATGTTGACCTGACCGGTTTAAGGAATATGGGTCCGAAAATCATCGTTAAAACCTGCGGGGCAAACGGCTGTGAAATCTATTCCAGTGAAGATAAAATCAAAATTGATGCAATACCGACTGAAGCCATT
Organism: uncultured Methanobrevibacter sp.; assembly: GCA_902782595.1. Taxonomy (GTDB): domain Archaea; phylum Methanobacteriota; class Methanobacteria; order Methanobacteriales; family Methanobacteriaceae; genus Methanocatella. The sequence goes on from CACZNW010000095.1 coordinate 722, forward strand.
GACCCTACCGGTGCGGGAGATTCATACAGGGCAGGATTTTTATCAAGATTTTTAAATGGAGAATCTCTTGAAGAATCTGCTAAGTTCGCATCTGCAGTTTCATCATTTATTATTGAACATCAGGGTTGTCAGACCAATATGCCAACCTTTGATGAGGCATTTGAGAGAATGAATGAATTTTATTAATTCATTTATTTTTTTCAATTTTATTTTATTTTTATCAATACTAACTTATTTTTATCGTATTCCTTTAAATATGACTATTTTTTAAGAAAAACTTTACAAATATCAATATAACTTGGAATTAAAATTAATCCTATTAATTTAAATACTATTAAATAAAAATAAGAACATATCAACTTTATGTGGAAAAATTATAAAATAAATTTGATTATTTTAAATCCAAATGGAGAGATAAAATGACACAGATAAGCGACGCAAAAAAAGGAATCCTAACAGATGAAATGAAACACGTTGCAAAAGTAGAAGGTGTTTCAGAAGAGTTCATATTAAAATCAGTTGCACAGGGTACAATCGTAATACCTGGAAACGTGCACAGAGACATCGAAGCAGCCGGTATCGGTGCAGGACTTAGAACAAAAGTAAACGCAACAGTCGGAACCTCAACAGATATCGTTAACTTCGACGAAGAAGTTTTAAAAGCACAAATCGCAATTGACAACGGCGCAGACTGTTTAATGGAATTAAGTATCGGAGGAGACCTGGACGTAATAAGAAGAAGGGTTCTTGACATGTCTCCGCTGCCTGTAGGTTCAGTGCCTGTTTATCAGGCCGCAATTGAAAGCATCAGAAGAGACGGTTCCGTAGTTTACATGACTGAAGATGATTTGTTCAACACCATCGAAAAACAGGCAAAAGACGGTATTGACTTTATGGCTGTTCACAGCAGCATCAACATCGAAACATTAACCAGACTCAAAAGACAGGGACGTGTAACCGGTCTTGTTTCAAGAGGAGGTTCATTCATGTCCGGATGGATTGTTGAAAATGAAAAGGAAAATCCGCTGTATGCAAACTTCGATTACGTTTTAGAAATTGCAAAAGAACATGACGTGGTTCTTTCACTTGCAAACGGTATGAGAGCAGGATCAATTGCCGATTCAACAGACAGGGCACAAATCCAAGAACTGATTATATTGGGAGAGTTAATTGACAGATCCCGTGAAGCAGGAGTACAGTGTATGATTGAAGGACCTGGACACATCCCGATTAATGAAATCCCAACAAATGTAATGATTCAAAAGAAAATGTGTTCAAACGCACCTTTCTATATGCTAGGACCTATTGTATGTGACGTTGCACCGGGTTATGATCACATAGTATCCGCAATCGGAGCCGCATCCTCAGCAAAAGCTGGTGCGGACTTTATCTGTTACGTGACTCCGGCAGAACACCTTGCTCTTCCAAACCCTGACGACGTAAGGGAAGGAGTTATCGCAACAAAAATAGGAGCCTATGCAGGTGACCTTGCAACCGGTCAAATCGACGGTTCACAGGACCTTGCAATGGCGGAAGCAAGAAAGCAACTTGACTGGGAAGCACAATATGAGTGCGCAATGTTTCCGGAAGCTGCACGTGCAAAAAGAGACCAGAGACCTCCTGAAGAGGAAGACACTTGTACAATGTGCGGCAACTACTGTGCAGTGAAAATCGTTAACGAATGGCTGGATCAGTCCGATTCAGACCTTATCAAATAGATTATTATAATCTATTTTTTTATTTTTTATATATA
>CACZNW010000096.1 GCA_902782595.1 uncultured Methanobrevibacter sp.
AAAGTTTTAAAATTTTTAACTTCAACATTTGACAATCTCATGAAAATCACAACAACTTTTTTTGTAAATTTAAAATAATTTATGATTGCGAATGTATATAAACATAATCATTTATAAAGAATTCGCTGAAAAATCTTTTTTAAATACCCATTAGACAGCCTAGCTAAAAAATAACTGATTGTATGGCATAAAACTAAATTTTTCAAAGGATTGTTAATTAAAATTTCTCAATGCCCATCAGATTGACAACCAAAATATGTTAACCTTGTTGATATTATCTATAGTGTAAACTGTGATAAATTTAACATCAATATCAAAAGATTAATTAAGAATATCAAAAATAAATCATATATGAAAAAAGATTTCAAAGTTGCGATAAGTATCAGATAATTCAGATGCTACTAACTATATAAATAATACCTTATTTTACATGTACATGGTAAAAATCAAATTATCAAAGAGTTCCATTATACCTAAAAGAACTTGAAGAAATGGACGGAGAATAAGGCTTCCCCTCACTTTGTTTTCCATATTTAATATGGTGAGTGAGAGCATGATAAGCAACATAACAGTCGAAATGTAATATTTTTATTTATAAATCTGTGTGTAAGTTTAATATATTCTTAAAACTGCAATTTATATATGCATTTGATATAATTATTTTTTAGTCATACATGAATATTATTATTTTGTAAAATCAAAGTAAACCTATACGAAATTGACAAAATATAATATATTTTAAATATAATAAAAAATAGAAATTTAATTAATATTTATTATTAAATATTCAATGATTATGGTGAAAAAATGAAAGTACTTATTGCTGATGCTATTAACGAAAAAGGTATAGAAAATTTAAAGGAAGTAGCTGACGTTGTTGTAGATACAGAAATTACTCCTGAAGAATTAGCTAATACCATACATGAATACAATGGAATTATTGTAAGAAGCCGGACAAAATTAACCAAAGACATTATAGAAAAAGCGGATAATCTGCAGATTATTGCAAGAGCCGGTGTCGGTGTAGACAACATTGACCTTGATGCAGCAACCGAAAAAGGAATCATGGTTGTAAACTCCCCTGAATCAACTTCAGTAACCGTTGCAGAACATACAATGGGATTAATCCTAAGTATGGCCCGTAAAATATCAATTGCAGACAAATCTGTTAAAGAAGGCAAATGGGAAAAGAAACAGTTCATGGGTGTTGAACTTAGAAACAAAACCCTTGGTGTAATCGGTATGGGAAGAATCGGTTCACAGGTAGTAAACAGATGCAAAGCATTCGGAATGGATGCAATGGCATATGACCCTTACCTGCCTGAAGAAGTTGCAAAACAGATGGGCGTTGAATTAACCGACCTTAATACAGTGCTTGAAAACGCCGACTTTATTACAATACATGTTCCGTTAACTCCCGAAACAGAACATTCCATCTCAACCGAACAGTTTGAAACCATGAAAGATACAGCTTACATCGTAAACTGTGCCCGTGGTGGAATCATTGATGAAGAAGCATTATATGATGCACTGGCAAATAATAAAATAGGCGGAGCTGCATTAGACGTGTACGAAGAGGAACCACCAGCTTCAGATTCAAAATTATTCGAATTGGACAATATTGTTTTAACACCTCACATTGCCGCTTCAACAAAAGAAGCCCAGAGGGATGCAGCAATCATCGTTGCCGATGAAATAATTGAACTGATTAAAGGAAACAATCCCAAAAATGTTTTAAACATGCCTCGTATTGACAATAACACCTACCAGGAGTTAGCACCATACATGGAATTATGTGAAAAGTTAGGAAGTTTCATCTCACAGGCAGTGAACGGCAAAATCAAAGAGATTGAAATCATCTACAGTGGAGAACTGGCCGAAATCGACAACCTTGAAATTTTAACCAGAACAGTTATTCAGGGCGCTGTAAATCCGTTCTTAAGCTCACCAGTAAATGCTGTAAACGCTTCCCTTGTTGCTAAAGAAAGAGGTATAAGCATTACCGAAGGAAGAAAAGACAATGCCAAAGGATACGAATCCCTGATTAAAGTCATTGCAAAAAGTGAAACCGATACCTTTTCAGCTGAAGGTACTCATCTCCACGAAGCAAGGATTTTAAAAGTAAACGGCTACTGGGTAGATGTTATTCCAAAAGGACACATGTTCATTGCCAAATACGAAGATATTCCGGGAAGCATCGGTAAAATCGGAACTAAATTAGGCGAACATAATGTAAATATTGGAATTATGCAAGTTGGAAGAGATGAAAAAGGTGGAAGAGCCATCATGGTTCTAACTTTAGATAAACAAATTCCAAAAGAAGTAATAAAAGAAATCCAAGCTTTAGATAATGTTTATGAAGCTATTGGATTAGAACTATAAAAAACAATTTCACCATAATTGTTTTTTTATTTTTTTTATTTTCGAGTAATTTTTCTTATACTGCCATCCGGATTTAACTCGATTTGAACCACATTTCTTGGCATCTGAGTATTTGAAATGATTTCAGTGCTATTTCGCTGTTCAAACTCAATATATTGATTTTCCCGCTCATCATCGAGAGTTTTGAAAAATTCATCATTCTCTTCATCGAAAAATCCCGGTTTAAACACATCATCATCAGTTACAACATCACTTTCATCGAAAAATTCACTTGAATCATTTTCATTGAAATCAGCGTAATCACCTATTGAATAATCCATCGGCTGACCATACCGGTCATATGCTTTGAAAGTCGCAAAGGAATAAGGAAGACATACAATCATATGGAAATAACCGTTTCGTGAAAATGTCATCAAATCAGCATCCGAAGGTCTTGCACTTGGACCCGGGTGTGAGTGAACCGAACCCAAGTATTTTGTATTCATCGGAATCAGTTCCGTGTGAACCACCGCTCCGGTTTCACATGTTTCGCCCGGAATAAAAAGCAGCCCTGTGATGTAGAGAATTTTATCTTTTATTTCACCGTCGAAAAATGCCAAAAACTCATTCGGATAGGCTTCCTTTGAATAATAAATTACAGATTCCAAAACTTCACGATCCACTTTGACCTCACTGAATTCCTCATCATCATTTCCAAGTATTTTTGAAATAAAACTCATTTTATCGCCCCGATATTTTTAAAGAACTCCTCATTGAATATTGGAAGTTGCCAGTCTGTGTAAACATAACTTCTGTATGATGTTTGGTTTTTATTTTCCTTTTTATTAAAACCTTCGATTTTTTTATTTTTCCTGTATACTCCTATGCCACGTTTTTTATAAGTATCAACATCATTTAAATTAATGCCATTCTGGAACAATAATTCATGTATTTCATTCAACTTCATACCTTTTATTTTATCATTGGCTTCATCATTTGAATACATGTTTTTGAGGTATGAAATTCCATATGAATTGACGCAATTAATCCATGATTCATCCTGCCTCCACTTAAAATATCTGAGAATATCTGTCTCATTAACCGGAATGATTCTTGAATCAAATGCCGGAGGCTTTTTGAAATCAGCACCATAATGCAGTACAAATGAACTGGAAGTAAAACCCGCCAGTATAGAATTAACCTTTTCAACCCTTCCATCGAATGGAAGATTATCCAAAAGCAGACTGATTTCGTCTGAAAAAGTATATGCAAATATCGCAGAGAATTCCTTAAACAGATTCACACATACTTCAGCCATTACCCTATAAAAATTTTCATCATAGGGTTTTGTTAACTTTAGGTCAGAAGCCAGTTTATGAAAAGCCCTGCCATCCAAACGGACGATGACTTTTAAGTTTTTCGGAACCCTCAAAGATGAATAAACCTCGTAATCCTTCATTACATCCCAACACTGATAGTTTCATTAAAACTTTTAAGCAGTCTTATAGCTGAAAGTGCAGCCAGCATGCTTGTTTTCGGATTAGCCGCACATGGATAATTCATAGTTATTGTTTTAAATTCCCCGAAATCCCCCTTAGCCGTAATTTCATGAACGTTTCTGTCAACATTCGGATCAACTATAATTTTAACATCAATGTCTGTGTTGCATGCCATGCTGATAGTTGCCGCAACATTAATATTTAACGGGAACTCCTTGACTGCTTCAGAGGCTTTTCCTTCAAACAGCACTTCTTCACTGTCAATATCTTTTCCAAGTGATTTAGGTGATTTTCTTGTAACCAGACTAACTTCTTTAAGACCAAATTTGGCAACAGCCTTGATTCCATCCAAACCAACGACAGCCCCTGACGGCAAATGGATTTTAGCATTGTTGTCTTTGGCAATTTTTAAAACATCACTATAAAAATCCGTATCCATAAATGCACCGATACTCATTATAATCATGTCAATGCCCCTTTTTAGGACGATTGGTGCGAAATACTTTACTGAATCCGGTGAAGCACATTCCAATATTAAATCAACATCATTTAACATGTCTTCAAAGTCAAGTACTGCCACTCCACCTGCAAGGGTCGCTATATTTTCTGCTCTTTCAATATCCTTATCAAAGAAGTATGCAATATCAATATCATTTTCTTCGGAAACTATGCTGGTTGTAATAATATTGGCAATAGCCCCGCAACCTATAATACCTACTTTCATTGTATCACACAAAAAAATAGTTTAAAAAAAAAGAGTTGATGAAAGATTTTATTTATAATCTTTCAGTATCGAATTGGCTTTGAGTTTCGCCTTGTGGTTGAGGAGTTTCAGGTTTAGGAACGGTGTTTTCAAGGATTTGTGGTTCAGGGCTTACTTTTTTAATGTCTCTCGGATTAATTAACATAATATCTCCAATCGCCTGAACTTTATCAAAGTCAACTGTTAACACATCATTTTGGAATGACCTCATATTAGTGTCTTCAGGAGTTTCACCACGAATACTTCCTAAAAATGAATTTACAAAACCTGCAGGTTTTGGTTGTTGTTCAATAGCTCTAACTTGTAATTTTGAAATAGTTCCTAATCTAATATTAAGTACGACATCTTCTACACGACCAACATAATGTCCTGTGTTGGTATAAATATCTAAACTGCGTAATTTTGAAACTTCTACCATTTTAACACCATAATATAATGTAATAATAAATATGTATTATTTTATTTAATTGTTAATATAAATACTTTATGTTTTTTAAGGAAATACACCGCCATTTACAAAAAATTTATTAAATTCCAAAATAAAAATATAGATTAGACTTAAAAGAGGACTTTAAATGTGGGATACAACAAAAGATTATAGAATTTTAGTGGCAAGTAAAGCAAGAGAAAATTACCTGAATCTTATTCCAACCGCTTCATTTAGGGGAAGCTGGAATAAAAAACAGGCAATTGACTTGGGAAAACAAATGAACAGTGATTTTCAATCATTAACTTATTCTTACCTTGAAGGAGATGAACTTGTAAATTCTCCGGACGTTGCGGCCTTAAGTGAAAAAGCCGAAAAGATTATTGAATGCTTGGGCGGGGATGACTGGAATAAGAAATTCTTAAGCAACACCCCAAAAGAAGACCGTGAAAAAACTCAGGAAAATATTGCCAAGGTGAGATTTTTCCTGGATACAATTACAGGTTTAAAGGCCAGACTGGCACTCGGACCAATAAACGACCCTATAATGGGCGTTGACATCAAGGTCGGAGAGGTGATGAGCGTTACCGTGCATCCTAAAAATAACAAGTTAATGCTCTGTAACGTTAACCTTGGAAAACGTGCAATAACAGTGGTAACCAATGATTTAAACGTTAAAGATGACAATAAAGTTGGAGTGTCTCTTTTACCACCACAGTCTTTCAGTGACATTGTAAGTGAAGGAATGTTTCTTGGAATGAACGGGAATATCCTAAAAAATGTTGAAGGAGATCTCGGAGCCATGCCGAAAGGCATACCGATGGAATCCCTTAACGAAACACGTAATCTTGTTGAAAATTATTTGAAATAAGTGCAGTTGTAATGTTTCATGACTTCATGCCAATCTGTGCTGAGAATAGTGAATATTTAAATTCACTATCTTAAATTCAACCCTATTAATTTTGTTTTTGTCATTTCTTCAACTGCATATTTTATTCCTTCTTTTCCGACACCACTATTTTTAAATCCTCCAAATGGCATGTTATCTGTTCTGAAAGTTGACTGTTTGTTGACAAATACTGTTCCGGCTTCTATTTCCTGAGCACACCTCATGGCTGATGAGTAATCAGATGTGAATACACCCGCCTGAAGACCATATTCTGTATCATTTGCAGCATCAATTGCTTCATTTAAATCATCTACACGAATAATTGGTGCAACAGGACCGAATGTTTCCCTTACAACCAGATCCATGTCCCGTGTAACCTTGTCAATTACCGTTGCAGAGTAGAATGCTCCTTTGCGAACTCCCCCTGTCAGTATTTCGGCGCCTTTATCGACAGCATCATTTACACTGCGTTCAACATTAACTGCAGCTTTTTCATTAATCAGTGTCCCCAATGTTGTGGACTCATCCAAAGGATTGCCCATGACCAGTTTTTCTGTTTCACAAACCAGTTTTTCTGCAAATTCATCGGCAATGCCCTCTTCAACTATGATTCTTTTGACTCCCATACAGACCTGTCCTGCATTCAGGAACGCTCCGTTTATGACTCCTTTAACTGCCTTGTCAATGTCTGCATCATTAAGGATGATTACCGGATCGTTTCCGCCCAGTTCCAGAGTTACCTTTTTCATCCCCGCTTTCTGTGATATCATCATTCCGGTAGTTACACTGCCAGTAAATGATATCTTATCAACTTCGGGTGAACATATCAGGTACTCTCCTACTTCAGAGCCGTATCCGGTTACAACATTTACAACACCCCCAGGAAATTCTTCATTAAGCAGTTCACAGAATTTAATCACTGTCAACGGTGCATCTGTCGGTGGTTTTACAATTACCGTATTTTTACATGCAATGGCCGGTGCAATCTTGTGGATTGTTAAGTTCAAAGGATAATTGAATGGAGTTATTGCCACTACAACTCCCAGAGGCAATTTTTGTGTGAATGCAAAAAATCCCTTACCGTTCAGTCCCCCGTCCAGAGGTACACTTTCACCGTAAATTCTTTTTGCCTCTTCAGCGGATAATTTCAGTGTTTCAATTGATCTGTCAACTTCAACCAGTGCTTCGCTGATTGGTTTTCCCACTTCCAGAGTTAACAGTTCGCCAAATTCTTCACGCTTCTGTTTTAACTTGTCAACCACATTGAACAGTTTATTTGAAATCTTGAATGCTGACATTTCAGTTAATGATTCCTTTGCATTGTTTGCCGCTTCAATTGCCATTTGTGCGTCCTGTCTGTGAGCAATTGGAACCGTATCTATTAGTTCGTTATTGTACGGGTTTAAAATCTCCAGTTCATCATTGCCTGCAATATGTTTTCCGCCAATTAACATGTCCATTTTTATCACCTGTTCGTTTAATTAATATTATATATTTTAAAATTATAAATATTGACTATGGAAACAAATCGTTTTGAAACATTTTTCGATGCCATAATTGCAATTGTAATAACCGTTCTGGTTTTAAAAATTCCGCAACCGGCAAGTCCGACTTTGGAAGCATTTTTAAGTCTGAATCAAATGTATATTGCTTATTTTATAAGTTTTATGATATTATATAACATATGGTATGCAAACCATAATCTGTTCCATCTCGTTGAAACCATAGACAATGCCACTCTCTGGATTTATGGAATTATGACCTTTGTCATTTCACTTATTCCCTATTTTACAATATGGCTTGCAAATCATATCAATTCAATTGCCTCAGAAACCATGTTCGGCGTGATTTTTATCATAACCCATATTTTAAATACACTGGCCACAAAAGCGGTTTACAAAAGCAACCCCTATAACAAAAATCTGCAGGAAATCAATCATGACACCCCTTATATGAATTTGCCGCTGATTGTGATTTTTATCGGATTTTTTTTAACCTACACTGTATATACTCCGGGAATTTATGTCTGCTGTCTGATATCAGTTATCTTATGGGTTGTTATTGGCAGAGCAATCAGGAGGGGAGAATATGGAAACTGAAAGATTTGAAGCATTTATCGATGCTATTCTAGCAATCATCATTACAATCATTGTTCTGGAAATTCCCCTGGCAAGCACCGGCAGCTGGCAGGCGCTTCTGGACATTAAATATGAATTCATAATATATGCAATAAGCTTTATGATCTGCTTTAATTTCTGGAATTTCAACAACAACATTTTCAGCATTGTAAATAGAGTCAGTCCCAAGGTAATATGGACAATGGGAATTACATTATTTGTATTCTCCATGCTGCCTTACCTGACAACATTTGTTGCCGAAAACTTTTATGAATTTTTCCCACAGTGCATGTATGGTTTAATCTTCATTATAACCGCTGTACTTTCCGCTCTGATTAGTGAATTTTTAAAGCAGGCAGATCCTGCCAATATTGCACTTCAGGTAACTTTAGATAACCATTATTCAATGTATTTTACAGTCTGTCTGGTTTTAATTGGAATGGTAATCGGCTATTTCGCATATCCTCCGGCGATAATGGTGTGCTGTTTAATTTCAATCATTGGAGTATGGTGTATTCCAAAAATTAGAGGATAATTACCTCTAATTTTAATCATTTAAAGTAATTTTTGAGTGTATTTAACTCGCCGTTGAATTCTCGTACTTCCTTTGATGCAATTTCACCTGACAAATCACTCAGATAGTTATTATACATGTAAATCGCAAGCAAAACCACAACTATAATTCCACCAAAAAGCAGGATGAATTCGGCAGATGCCTGTCCCCTATTATCCATCATAAACCCCCCATCAATAAATTTCCACCAAATGTGGAGATAAAGTAGAATATTCCAAATGACGCAACCGCCAGAGGCAAGGAAAACTTAATTCCCTTTTTAACATCACCATACATAATGATGCTGATGATAAATGCCACGAGGATGGAATGTATCACCAGATATAATTCCCCGGCAACCGGCGCCGTTAAAATTATATCGGATTCCATTCCGTAGTCCCGCATAAACCCGGAATATACGCTGACCATTCCTATTGCAAACGGAGTTGCAATAACTGCAGATATCAGCAGAAACATTACCGACATCATTACTGCAGATTTCCTTTCACGTTTAAGAGCAAGGAGATCTCTTAAATCATCGGAAACGTCAGACAATACCTTTGAAATACTTGATCCGCTTTTACGCCCATCCAGTATAATTGCAAAAACACGTTCCAGTTCTTTTGATTTTAACCGTTTGCTCATTGCGCGCCATGCATCATCGAAATTGCGACCCATACGAATCTCAATTATTGTTCTTCTCATCTCGTCGTAGAGCGGACCGTTGGCATACTGTGCCATGTCCTCCATTGCGTTTTCAAA
>CACZNW010000097.1 GCA_902782595.1 uncultured Methanobrevibacter sp.
TCTATATGATTATTAATATAATTGAATTTTTTAACATGATTAAATTTAAATTAAAAGGCAAATCATTAAAATAATATTTGAATTTAATTACATTATTTTAATGCATCATATGAGGATTTTACTCGATTTAAAATTCTAAGAATATTTAGATTTCTTTAAAAAATGGTCTAATGTTTCTAATATGTGTTTAAATAGTTTATAACATTCAAATAACGAAATAAAGAGTATACTATCATGACAATTTTAGACAGTGCCCAAATAGTGAAAATTATGTAGTAGGATTATTTTTTTTGATGGGAAATCCCTCCGGGAACTGATATATCACTAATTTAATCAAAAAACTAAATTATCACCATGAAAAATTATTAGTTGACATTCCCTAACTTAATTCTCAACATAGTCTAAAAAAAATACAGACTTGGGAATTATATACTTGGACACTATATTTCACTTTTATTTGGGGAATAAAACAAGATTTTATCGCAATATTTATATTGATTGAGTAATAAAAATAAAATTAACTCATAAGAGTTTTAATTTATTAATTAAATAAAAAAATTAAAAAGGTGATAAAATGGGTGTAGGAGACATAATAGGAGATGCTATATCATATCCGTTTAAAAATATCAAAGCATTAGTTTTATATGCAATTTTAGGCATAATCGCCGGAGTTATCGGAGGTGCAACCGTATTGTCAATTACAGCTTCAATCACTTCACAAGGTTGGGCTGGATTTGCTTTTAGCGGATTGACTGTTGTCGGATTTATTGTATTTATTCTTGTAATTTTCTTGATTGAAGGATATGCTTTAGACATTATCAAATTTGGTATTGAAAGAAGAGATGATAGTCCTGGAATTGACTTCGGAAGACAAATCACAAACGCTTTAAAATTAATTGTTGTTACTATCGTATATTACGTTGTTCCTGCAATTATTGTTTTTGTTTTAGGTCTTTTCCTTAGAGATTGGATACTTACCATAATCAGTATAATTTTATTCCTCATATTTACTTTAGCTAACTTTATGGCTAAATGCAGATTAGCAAAAAGTGATAGTTTAGGTGAAGCTTTAGCTATTGGAGAAGCTATTGGAGACATCTCCAAAGTTGGATTAGGTAAAATAATTGCAACTATTGTTATTATTGCCATTATCTTAGTAATCATTGCATTTATTATTGGATTTATCAGTGGTGTTAATGCTACTGTCGGCAGTATTTTATTAGGTATTTTTGCAGTTTACTTTGTATTCTTCTACAATAGGGCTATTGGTTTGTTATACTCTGAAGCATAATCGAACCAATCTTTTTTCTTTTTTCTTTTTTTTATAATACCTTTAAATCGAGGTTTTAAGCAGGTACGGCTATCTGGTTAGTTTTGATAATCCTAATCATATTAGACTTTGTTTAATATTTGCTTTTTGCATTGCTGATTTACTTATATACTCTGTTTATACGGATTGTATTTTGAACTTATTTTGATTTCAGTTTCCCTTTGTTTTATATTTAACCGAATTTAATATATATTATGAAAATTTAAATGTATAATTGATAATAATATATTAGGTGATTATTATGGAATATGAAATAATTGGTGGTGCTTTTCCTTTACTGAAGTGTAAATTACAGAAAGGGGAAACCATGAAAAATGAAACCGGTGCAATGGCTTATATGACTTCTGAAATGGAAATGGAAACCAGTACCGATGGCGGGCTCATGAAGGGGCTTGGAAGGGTATTGTCTGGAGATACATTATTTTTCAATTTCTTCACTGCTCAGTCAGACAATCAGGAAATTGGATTTTCAGCATATTCTCCCGGAAAAATTTTACCTTTCAGATTAGATGGATCAAGCACTATTATCGGTCAGAAAAATGCATTTCTGGCAGCTGAAAAAAGTGTTGATGTTGACATTTACCTCAGAAAAAAACTTGGTGCAGGATTATTCGGTGGTGAAGGTTTCATTCTTCAGAAATTCTCAGGAAACGGAATGGTATTTTTAGAAGTTGATGGTGAAGTAGTGGAACAGGAATTGCAGCCTGGTGAAAAACTGCTTGTTGACCCTGGTCACATTGCAGCAATGGAGGAAACTATTGACTTTGATATTGAAAGGGTTAAAGGAGCTAAAAATATAATGTTTGGTGAAGGTTTATTCTTTGCTAAACTGCAGGGTCCCGGAAAAGTATGGCTGCAGACAATGCCTCTTTCCAGATTGGCTTCAGCGCTTATTCCTTATTTGCCTAAAGATTCAGGTTAAGTAAATGTTAGATTTGAGGGAAGTTTATTTTAATAAACTTTTTTCATTTTTTTTATCGGAGCATATGTAATATATTTTTTACAAAAAGTCTTAAAAAAAATTTGGCGGGAAGCTAGAACGCTCCTCCGCCTCCGCCTCCTGATCCTCCTCCGAGACCGCCGAAGCCACCGGAGTCTGATGAGGAACTTACGGTTTCCTGTCCGCTCATTATTGCATGATGCATCATATAGTATCCTCCGTAGTAATGATATATGAAGATGTCATCGTCACGGAAATTGAAATTTTTCTCCTGAAGTTTCATGTTTTCATAAACCTTGTCTGCTACTCCAAGAGCCGCACCATAAATCAGGTACTTTCTCCAAATAACTATTGATTCCGGGGGGTGTTCTTTAATTAAACTGTTGTCATTTAAAAACTTCTTGAAGTTTCTCCATTTGAGATACATCACACGACCTTCAGGTGTCCATCTTCCGAATTTGTCATCTGCCATCATCATCATTAAAACGGAAAAGACAATTAGAAATATTCCGCCAGCAATTGCATAAAATCCGGAATTCAGTTCACTCCAGAATCCCAGAATCGCCATTATCACACCGATTACCAGCCCGCCAATGCTCAATCCGGAAGCAAGAACGGTACCTTTGTCATCGAATTCCTTTTCAACTTTCTGTTTTACTTCGCTTTCAACACTTTCCTGCCATGCATGGTATTCATCCATAAACCATTCTGCATTGGATTCAAATGAGAGTGTTGAGTTTAGAGCTGACAGATTCAGAGTGTCTCCGTCGGCAAAGTGGTGCATGATTTTATAAACCCTTTTTTCATTTGGTTCAAGTTCGGACATGTCCCCATGGAATCTGATGTAGAGATCATTTGTTCCGGTATTTTCATTGGCGATGGTTTGAATGCTTAAAACTTTTTTATCAATCAGATTCAGTATTGCCGCTTCAAAACCGTCCATATCCGGCTTTCCAATACTTCCCGTTGCATAAACTGCATTCACCACTTCCGGAGAATCATCACTTGGAAGTTCTCTTTCATAAATTCCATCATAATCCACTTTAGGCTCCCTGCCGTATCGGATATAGATTATTGCTGATGCAACAGGACTTAAAATGGAAAGCATTCCCAGAACAATGTATGTGGTGTTCCAGAAATTACGTCCGTTAACGCTGTCCTCAAGGTTTTTCTTTATCATGTCCCGTCCGTTCTCGTTGACATGCTTTGCATATGCTGCATCACTGAAATCATCTAGAGGCATCAGGACAAGAAGTTCATAAAAGTCTCCCTTGGGAATTGATGTGGTTTCGGCATGTATTGCATCTCCCTTCAGTTCACTTGAGGCATTGAATTCCTGGGGGTTCAGGAAATATTCGTTGCCGGTTTTTCCGGGCAGTTTAACATTGACGGTAACGCTTCCGACACCAACGTCCCATTCATCTCCCCAGAGTTTGTACTGAAGTCCTCCAACGTCATTAAACAGAGTAACGACATTTTTCATATCATAACTGATATAAACCGAAACGTCACAGTCTCTGATTCCTTTGGTGTGTGCCTTATCTGAGTATAAATAGATTTTCAGGTGTTTATATCCGTCTTCATCCGTTTCTTTATATTTGCAGTATGCTCCGTCAGCATACACATGAATATTTTCAATGCTTTCTCCGGGCTTCAGGGGAATGTCCCGGTAAACGCCATTGAATTTGCCGTCAAAGGAATAATCATACCTTTCATCAACATGCAGAACGCCATTGTTTTCAACTGTCAAATCAACAAAGGCCTGTGTGATGCTGTATGTCCTGTCATCATCTGCCGTAACTGCCGAAAGGGTTGTAAATAACAGTAAAAAAAGTAAAATTATAATAAATGTCTTTTTAACATTCATATAATTCCACCTTTAGAATTTCACTTCAGGAACTGCTGTTTCGCCTGCAGGAACTTGGTAGTATTCCTCTTCATGAAAACCAAACATTCCCGCCAGCAGGCTGCTTGGAAATTTTTGACATGCATTGTTGTATTTCAATACAACGTCATTGTAGAACTGTCTTGCATAGGCTATTTTGTCTTCTGTATCAGTCAAATCAGACTGCAACTGCTGGAAATTGCTGTTTGCTTTTAAATCAGGGTAATTTTCAGCAACAGCAAACAATGTCTTTAAAGCACCGGTTAACTGGTTATCCGCAGCACTTGTCTCTTCAACGGTTGATGCATTCATCACACCGGTTCTTGCTTTGGTAACATCTTCAAGAACGCCTTTCTCATGTGCAGCATAACCCTTAACGGTTTCCACCAGATTCGGTATTAAATCGTTTCTTCTTTTAAGTTGAACATCAATCTGTGCGTAACTGTTTTTTACACGGTTTCTAAGTCCAACCAGATTGTTGTACATGTGTATAATTGCTCCAACAATTATAAGTACTATAGCTACAATTATGATTATTAAAATGAGATTCATTTTATCACCTAATAATAGTATAATTATATGTTAAATATAGTTTGCCATTTGATATTTGTGGCAGTTGTTTTCTTATTTTCGATGTAGGGCAATGCTGCAGCATGGTCTTTAACATGATTGCGGTTTCATTTTTTCAGGTGATTTTCATCAGTTTAAAGCTAATCAGAGATTAATAATCTCTGCGATATTTTATTGTCACGATGAGCAGTATAATAAAAAATGATATTAGTCCGATAATTTTTCCCTGTCCAGTTACATGTTTGGATAAGTTTATTTTTTCATTATTTTCTTGTGGATTCTCATCTTTTTTGATGTTTTGATTATTTTTGGAGTCAATCGGATAATCATTTAGTTTGGTTTTATTGGACTGATTTTTCATAGTATATTGAAGCTCAGTTTGGGGTTTTTCAATTGCTGGTGTTGTTGTATTTCCATAAGATATTGTTGAATTTTGAAGAGAAACTGGCGGTTTAGCCATATTAATTCCCAAAGCGGGAATTTTTGTCCCATTTTCAAGGAGTTCATTAAGGTTTCTATAAGTTATTTTGTATGCGAAGAAATTTTGATTTCCGCTTTCTCCACTTTTCAGTACTTCAAAATCAAATACCATTGCAGTTGTGGCATTGATCTGTCGATATGCTCCGTGGTCGGGAATTGTCTTTGTAAGTGCGGTGCTTTTGATATTTTCAATTAAATCATAATCCAGTCTCCATCCATTAAAGTTATCGGTAAAATGCCAGATTGTATGCTGTGTTACAATTTTATTCCTCATTGCATCTTCATAATAGTCAACAAAGAATACCTTCAAATAATTTCCAACGCTTTCACCGGTTTCTTTATTTAGTGCATGGGCGGTATCGTCAACTGTAAATGTGTCGCCCTTTTCAGCGTGATTCATTTTGTAGTCGATGCAATATCCGTTATAACCGTCATCAAAACTGATGTTGAATTCTCCAGTTTCACTTGCCTTTACTTCTTCTCCATTTCTGTCATTTGCTTTTAATAGTTCAGTTTCATTTTGTGCAGATGCAAAATTTAAACCTGATGCAACTGCTAAAATTATAATTAATATTGTAATAATGAGTTTTTTCAATTATTTCACCTCATGTTTGGTAGTATATGCCTTGTCGGAGGTTATATATAAAGTTAAAGTAACTGAATGGTCACTGCTGTCTACAAGTCATTGAATTTTTCATTAGGGGTTTTTGCTAGAGTTAAATTGTGAATTGTTACTGTTTATAATAGTCATGAAAATTCATGATTTTTTTCTTGCAGATGTTGTCTCAGAGATATGTTTTCAATGGTGTAATCATGCAAAACGTTTCGTCTAATGCCTCTGATTTTTTTCTTTGATGATATATGTTTTTTCATATTGTTGCAGTTTGAAAATGTTTATAATTGATAATGAGTTATATTTATTATTAAATGTTTTAAAGGAGATAACTAAATGGATGCCAGTATTTTTCCCAGAAAGTCCTTTTGAACCTGGACATCATGTTTCTCCGGATAATTTCAAAGGAAGATATGATGATATTGTTAAAATTATCAGATATGTGCCTAAAATTATAAATCCGGGGGGGGGTTCCGAACATTTTTTTGTAATCTGAAAAAGGGGTATGGGTAAAACATCTTTTATCTTAATAGTGAAAGAATACCCAACCTCTTTAAGGTTGGTGCGACGAGCAATTGCCTTTTAATTTGTTATACAATCTTGGATTGTATGTTAGCGCAGTCACTAAGA
>CACZNW010000098.1 GCA_902782595.1 uncultured Methanobrevibacter sp.
GAAAAAGTAATATTATTATATTATAATATAATATTGGAGGAAATACATGCTTCTATTAATAAGTCCTATAAATCGTGAAGAAGCTCTTGAATCTATTAAAGGCGGAGCAGATATTGTTGATGTGAAAAACCCTAAGGAAGGTTCTCTTGGGGCTAATTTCCCATGGGTTATAAAGGAAATCAGGGAATTAACTCCTGAAGATAAGCTCGTCAGTGCTACTTTAGGTGATGTACCTTACAAGCCGGGTACAGTCTCACTTGCGGCAATGGGCGCTCATGTTTCCGGAGCAGATTATATTAAAGTAGGATTATACGGAACAAAAAACCATGATGAAGCTGTTGAAGTCATGGAAAACGTTGTAAAAACTGTAAAAGATGTTAGTGAAGATACTATTATTGTGGCAGCAGGATATGCGGATGCTCACCGTGTAGGTGCAGTTGACCCTATGGATATTCCAAAAGTAGCAAAGGATGCAGGATGTGACTTGGCAATGCTTGATACTGCTGTTAAAGACGGTCATACATTATTTGATTATTTGGATTTAGATCAGTTAAAAGAATTTGTTGGGGAAGCTCACAGTTATGGTTTGTTAACCGCACTTGCAGGCTCTGTTAAAAAAGACCAGTTAAAACCGCTGCATGACATTGGTTGTGATGTTGTAGGTATTAGGGGGGCTGCATGTATTGGTGGAGACAGAAACACAGGTAATATACATCATACTGCTGTAGCTGAACTTAAAGAATTATGTGATTCATTTTAATTTAGGTGTTATATTATGTCATTTTCAAAAAAAGTACAAGAAGCAAGAATGTCTTACACCTTTGATGATTTTCTCTTAACTCCTAATGCGAGTTATGTTGAACCGAAAGACATTGATACAAAAATTGAATTAGGGAAAGGAATTAAATTAAATATTCCAGTTTTAAGTGCTGCTATGGACACTGTTACAGAAGCAGACCTTGCAATAGCAATGGCACAGGAAGGTGGAATTGGTGTAATTCACAGAAACATCACACTTGAAAGACAGGTTGAGGAAGTAAAAAAAGTAAAGAATGCTGAAGACCTGACAGTTCGTGATGTCGTAACCATTACTCAGGATTCTACAATTGCTGATGTTCAGGCAAAAATGCAGGATGAACTTATCAGCGGTTTACCGGTAGTTGATGGTGATGAAATTATTGGAATCATATCAAAAAGAGATATCAGGCCGGTTTTAAAATCAGAACCAAATACAACAGTTAAAGAAATCATGACTTCCGATGTAGTTACCGTTGAGGAAGGGGTTTCAGCTGAAGAGGCTCTGAATATCGCATATGAAAATAAAGTTGAAAGACTTCCTGTTGTTCGTGACGGTAAACTTGTTGGAATCATCACTATTAAAGATATTTTAAATCAGTCTCAATATCCTAATGCTGCAAGAGATGACAACGGTGAGTTTTTAGTTGCAGCTGCATGTGGTCCGTTTGACTTGGATCGTGCAATGGCACTTGACCAGGCTGGTGCGGATATTATTTCCATAGACTGCGCTCATGCCCATAATATGAATGTGGTTAAATTCACCCAAACCATTAAAGACAATATTGATGCTGAATTATGTGTAGGTAATATTGCAACAGCCGAAGCTGCTGAAGATTTGATTTCAATGGGTGTTGATGCACTTAAAGTAGGTATCGGACCGGGTTCAATGTGTACCACTCGTATTGTAGCAGGAGTTGGTGTGCCTCAGCTTACAGCAATTTCAGATGTTGCAGATGTGGCCGCAGATTCTGGAGTTCCGGTCATTGCCGATGGAGGTATCAGATATTCAGGTGATGTTGCAAAAGCTATTGGTGCAGGAGCAGATGCAGTAATGCTTGGAAATTTACTTGCAGCTTCATTTGAAGCGCCTGGTGAAATTATTGTTATGAACGGCAAGCAGTACAAGAAATACCGTGGAATGGGTTCAATGGGTGCAATGACCAGTGAATATGATGGTGGAGCAGACAGATATTTCCAGGGTCAGAAAAGTAAAATGAACCACACCAAATATGTTCCCGAAGGAATTGAAGGTGCTGTACCATACAAGGGAACAGTTTCTGAAATTCTATTCCAGTTAGTAGGTGGTTTAAAATCATCTATGGGTTACTGTGGTGCCGGTGATATTAAAGCAATGCAGGAAAAGGCAAACTTCGTTAGGATTACAAGTAGCGGAATTAAAGAATCACATCCTCATGACTTGCTGATTACTAATGAAAGTCCTAATTATCCGACTTTAGACTAGTTGGATAATAACTTTTTAATTTTTTTTTGATGAGATTTCAAATTTGGTTGAAAGATTTATAGGCAAATATTTTCTCATCAGAAATGTATTTTTTTCTTAAAACTCTAATTTTAAGCAAACATTTAAATATTAGTTAATCAAATATTATCATATTAGATAATTTTATGATTATTTAAATATAATCAGTTTATTTTAAATTATATATATACGGAGAAGATATAAAATGGCAAGAACTAAAAAAGTGGGTATTACAGGTAGGTTCGGTGCAAGATACGGAAGAAAAGCTAAAAGATCTGTTAAAATCATTGAAGAAAACATGAAAAA
>CACZNW010000099.1 GCA_902782595.1 uncultured Methanobrevibacter sp.
ACGTATAAATAATTTAATGTAAAGCTTTTGCTTTCATTAAAAACTCGTTCAATTAATTAATTAAAATAAGTTGCCTATTATCATACAATAGCATAATCAAACTATGAAAAAATTAAATAGAATATGGAAATTATTTACACTACTCTGAAATTTTTTAATAATCACACAAGTAGAGTCGGAAAGAACTATTCAAAGTTTATTCCATTTTCTGAAAGAAATTCATTTTGAACTTTTACAACTTCAGCACTGGTATCTGCCTCACTATATGCCTCCAGCAGATCATGGTTCAGTTCCAAAAAGGTATGTCCCCATTTATAGCCGTTCATCAAATCTCTTGCTTCGTCTTTAAAACGGGTAATGTAAAGTGTTGCTGATATTGCCTCAACTGTTGACAGTATACATGCTTTTCCATAATTAACAGGATTGGTTGCAATTAAAAAAGGCAGTGAGCGATGGTATTTTGAAAGTGAAAAGAATTTTTTAGAACTTGACACTTCGTTCCATGAGCAGTCAAGTCCTACAATTCCTCTTCTTTGAACAAACCTGTAGTCTTCATATGAAACAGCCTTTTCAGCATATGGATTGAGAACTATTGCACCTGAGGGGATTTTATTTATATTATTCACTAATCTGCATTTCCCCATCTTTGCAAGTTTAATTGCAGTGCATTTTTTCTTATCGCATTCGTTTGCATGAAAAACTGTTATTTTCATTATCCTTCAGTGGTCTGTTGTTGCTGTAAAGCAGAAGTGTTTCCTGCCTTATACTCTTTTATTAAATCCATCTGCTGATTGAACTCATCTTCAGTTAAACCGAACTCTTCATAGACTTTAGGGACATGTTTGCTTTCCTTTAGAGTAATGCTTTTAAGTAACGGTTCAACGAAATCAGTGTACAGTTCACCGTAGGTATTTAATGAAGCATTTATTTTTGAATCCCCATCAACAATCATGTAAATAAGATATCCCTGTTTTTCAGCCTGTGACTGACAGATGACAATAGTCATCGGTTTATCTGATGAACTTCCATTGTTGTCCTCAACGGCCTGTGTGAAATAGATATTCCAGTCATTGCCATTATAGGTACGTTCTTCTGGATTCATTACCCCCTGCAGATAATATATGTCCATCAGAGCATCTGTATCATCAACAGTGGACATATTGTATGTTATCTTATTTTTCTTATCTTCATATGAATGCATGAATTTTTCATCATCATTTTCCAAACTAACGTTTCCAACAAAAGCACCTTCCATAAACTCTGTTTTAAATGGAGTGGTGGCCTGTGTTGTTTTTTCATTACCATTTAACATTCCAGTAGCAAATACAAAACCGACTACGGCAATTATTGCAACTACTACTGCAATTATTATTATATTTTTAGTTTCCATTAAAAATACTCCTATAATATGTTATACAATTATATTATTTGGTGAAAAGTCTTTATATAAGTTTAGTTAGATATTTAAATAGGTTATATTTATGAATAAAAAAATCCAATATCAGATATTACTTATAATTCTAGTGGTAATTGTTGCGATTAATTTAACAGTAATTATTGGTGAAGTAACCAAAACTCCCGAAAATACATATAATGTTACTGAAGTTGGAGGCAACGTGAACGGTACCGTTTACAAGATAATTGCGGGAAACACCTCTTCCAATGAAACCGTAGGAATTATTTTAGGAGTTCACCCGAGAGAACATGAAATCCACGAAGAAGTCAACAAAACAATTTACAACATTACATCAGAAAACGGTACTCAAAATCTTACAAAACGTTACGTTATTTACTATATCCAAACAAAGGACAACATAACATCCCATGATGAAACCCGTGCGGCCGGAGAAGAACTTGCACACAAGTATATTGTTCCAAATATTGCAAGGGACAATCCCTTTGTCGTAGTGGATGTTCATGAGATAAATCCTGATTATGAGTATTCCAATTTCATATTCAGTCTATCCAACAGAACGGATAAAATCAACAGTTACATTTCCAAGTTGAGCAATGATGTCAATCTTGTAGATTACAATTTTGACCTTGGAACCAGTCCCGAAAAGGTTACAAAACCGATTGCCGATAAAGGAATAAATACGTTACTTATGGAGACATCTATTACTGATTCCCTGATTCAAAAGCACCATACCGCCGAGAATTTAATCAGAAGTTTAGATGAACTGATACCTTAAGGTGAATATTATGCAGAAAGTTCGCGGAATTTTAATTGGCCGTATGCAGCCTGTTCATAACGGCCATATGGAAGTAATTAAGGAAATCTTAAATGAAGTTGATGAGATTATCATCGGTATCGGCAGTGCACAGACAAGTCATGAGCTGAAAGATCCTTTTACTGCCGGTGAAAGGATTGTAATGGTAAATCAGGCACTGGCTGAAAAGGGCATTGACCCCTCCAGATATTACATCATTCCAATGCAGGACATTAATTTCAATGCCATTTGGGTTTCACACGTTAAAATGTTAACTCCACCTTTCAGCATTGTATATTCAGGAAATCCCTTAGTTAAGCAGTTATTCGCAGAAGAGGGATATGAAGTCAGACAGCCCATTCTTTATGACCGAATGCATCTGTCAGGTACAGAGGTTAGAAAGCGCATTATAAACGATGAAAACTGGCAGGAACTGGTTCCCAAAGCGACCGTTGATTTGATTAATGAAATCAGAGGGGATGAAAGACTGAAGAATTTATCCGCTAAAGAAGTAAGTGATATATAACATAAGTTATATAACTATCATTCCGGAGAGTAATTATTATGGTTGTAAGAGTAATTGAAGCCAAAGAAGACAAAGTTACAGTAGCAGATTTGATAGTTGGATTAAAAAAAAGTAATAAAGTTGATTATTCCGGTGCAATTTTCACATTTGAAGGAATTGTACGGGGAAAAGAAGAAAATATGACTCTGGAAAAGTTGATTTTAACAACACCAGATAAAGAAAAAACCAGACAGGAAATAGAAAAGATAGTTGAAAATGCAAAAATAAAATATAACGTTCATGAAATATCTGTTGTTCACTATATAGGAGAGTTCTACACCGGAGACATGCTGTTTTTAGTTGCTGTACTCGGCGCTCACCGTGGCGAAACCCTTGATGCACTAAAAGAAGTGATTGAAACTGTAAAATACGACGTTGAATTTAAAAAAGAGGAAATTTCAAAAGAAGGTACTAAAACCATATTGGCAGGAGGATAAAAACATGTTAATGAATATTTTAAGAATAGCAATCATATTCCTTATTATATATGCAATAATTAAAAACTTGAAAACCCTTCTAAAAGCGGGAATAATTATTTTTATAATTCTGATATTATTAGGATTTATAGGATTTTGAAATCCTATTTCCCAATAATCACTTCAGTAGATTTGATAATTGCACAAACATCATCACCTTCAGATAAACCTAACTTTTCAGCAGATTCCTTGGTTATAACAGCTGTAATTGTATTAGGTTCTGAAATTTCTATTTTAATGTTGGCCATTACGGCTCCAAGTTCGACATTTGTAATTTTACCGTTTAATTGATTTCTTGCACTTAATTCCATTTTTTCATCTCGATATTTTTTTACATAATAATGTTACATCGAATTACATATAAATGTTTCGTTTTTTACTGTAAAAAGTATTTTAAAATCGATTACCATGAATAGTTCATATCGAAAATAACATACTTTTAATACATAGAAAATCGAATATAAAAAATATGAAAATCGAACTTGAATCAATCGGCACAATACACACAGAATTTAAAAAAATCGAAGGAATGCCGATACAGCCAACAGGGGCAAAAGGAATAAAGGGAACAATAGAAATAAAAGACAAATTCAAAGACGGCCTAAAAGACCTTAACGGATTTTCACATATCCACCTGATTTATCTGCTTCACAAAGTTGAAGGCTACATGCTAGAAGTAAAACCGTTTATGGACAACACTCCCCATGGCATTTTTGCAACAAGATCCCCAAAAAGACCAAACAGAATAGGAATGAGTGTGGTAAAAGTAAACAGAATAGAAAAAAATATTATCCACATAGAAAACGTTGACATACTTGACGGGACACCCCTTCTTGACATCAAGCCATATGTTCCCCAGTTATATGAGGATACAATCGATGAATTAAAAATCGGATGGTTTGAAACAAAACACCAGAAAGCCAAATCACAAAAATCAGATGACAGATTCAAATAAGAAATAAAAAAAAAGCTATAATTCGTTTATAGCTTTTACAATCAAATTAATTGTATTTTCAACATCATCCATACTGCAGACACTGACCGGAGTATGGATATACCTTGTAGGAACTGATAAAACACCGGTTGGAATACCTTCACGAGTTAAATGGATAGCGGTTCCGTCGGTAGTACCTCCGTCACTAACCTCCAACTGATATGGAATTTCATTTTCATCACCGGCACTGATAAGCATATCTTTAACGGATTGCTGGGTTAAAATTCCTCTTCCACTTGCATCCGCCAAAATAATGGCCGGACCTTTGCCCATTACAACAGGAGCCTCTTCAGGTTTGATTCCCGGATGGTCACCGGATAATGTAACGTCAAGGGCAATAGCCAAATCAGGGTTTAATTTAAATGCAGAAGTTTTAGCGCCTTTAAGACCAACTTCCTCCTGAACGGTACCTACACCATAAACTGTGGCTCTGGTTTCAACTCTTTTTAAAACTTCCATCATCACATAACAGCCAACACGGTTGTCAAGAGCCTTTCCCATAATCAGATTATTCGGATATTCAACAAATAGTGAATTGAAGGTCATTTTATCTCCAATTCTAACCATTTTCTCCGCTTCTTTTTTGTCTTTTGCTCCGATATCAATAAACATGTCTTTAGCTTTAACAACCTTATTTTTTTCTTCGGCGGTTGTAACGTGTGGGGGTTTTGATCCGATTACACCGACAACATCCTCACCAACGGAAGAGTGAACTGTAACTGTCTGGTTCATCAGCATCTGGTCATTAATTCCGCCGATGTTTGAAAATTTAATAAAACCGTCATCATCAATATATCTTACCATCAAACCGATTTCATCCATATGAGATGCCAACATTACTTTAGGTGCTTTCTTTTCACCTTTTTTAGTTGCAATCAGATTTCCCATACTGTCAGTTTCGATTTTGTCAACCACATCTTTTAATTCTCGTGTAATAATTTCAGCTATTTTCTCTTCACTGCCGGATACTCCCGGTGCTAAAGATAGCTCTTTCATTAATTCCATCGTATCACCAATTAAATTTTAATATTTTCTAATATTAATATATAACTAAAGGTGAAATCATGTCAACTGTTGAAATATATTTCAGTCCGTCAAAAACAAGCAAAAAAGTGGCTGAGCGAATAGCCGATAATTTCGGCCGGAAAAAGCAAACCTGGAATTTACTGATATCAGAGCCCAAAAAGGAATTGAAAAGTGATGATGTTGCAGTTGTAGTTATGCCGGTTTTTGCCGGAAGACTGCCCAAGACAGCTCGTGAAAGACTAT
This sequence comes from uncultured Methanobrevibacter sp., assembly GCA_902782595.1. Taxonomy (GTDB): domain Archaea; phylum Methanobacteriota; class Methanobacteria; order Methanobacteriales; family Methanobacteriaceae; genus Methanocatella. The sequence goes on from CACZNW010000099.1 coordinate 5,515, forward strand.
CCAAAATCAAAGCAAAAAATACTCCTGCAGTGGCCGTTGTAAATTATGGTAACGCTCATGTTACCGATTCACTGCTTGAATTGGTGGATTTGTTAAATGATAATAACTTCAATGTAATAGCTGCCGCTTCGACAGTCAGTCATCATTCCATATTCAACGGAGTTGCCATCGGAAGACCTGATGAAGAGGATTTGAGTAAAATAGATGATTTTGCAAAAAAGTGTATGGGAAAACTGGAAAACGGAGAAGGATTAACTTCAAAAATCCCCGGAAACAGACCTTACACTGATTACAAACAGCTGCCGTTTGAGATAAGCTGTGATGAAACACTGTGCACATTTTGTTATGACTGCATTTCAATTTGCCCCGAAAATGCAATCACTGAAGATAATCCTGCAGAAACTGACACTGAATCATGTTCGAGATGCACTGCATGTATATCAGTTTGTGGCGAAGATGCTCGGAAGTTTTCAGGAGATGCCTTTGAGAGTAAAAAACCGATTTTTGAAAAGGCAAACAGCGAAAGAAGAGAACCTGAATTTTATTTATAGATTCATTCTCTTTTTGGCAACTTCCCTTACATATTCACTTTCATCATTAAGGGATATTTCCTTTAGGACTTTTTTACTTACAATCTTTTTAACCGCCACTTCACGGATTCTCCAGGCAGGTTCATTTCTTGCAATATCGGTTAACATTTTCTGATTTTTAATCAGATAAACTGCCCTTACAGAGATATTTTCAGAAATCCCCTGTTCATAGATTTTGAATAAACATTTTTCAACCTTGATTTTATTCAATGCCTTAAGTGAGAATTCTTCATCCTCATTGGCCAGAACAATACGGATTAATGTTTCCAGATCATCAATATTGTCCAGAGTGGCTTTTCTGATTGTGTCGATTTTTGCATTCTTTAAAATTTCGATGAAGTTTTTCTCTTCGCTGATGTGAGTAAGCGCTTCGGCTGCAACTTCTTCATGAGTGGAATTGATTGCAATATATGTGAAATCATCTTCGCTGGCCAGTGCGGGATTTGTAATTGCATGATTTCTTACAAACTGATCATCGTCTTCAAGAGCTATCCTGACCAGTTCCTGAGGGTCGGTTATGCTTTTTACTGCAATCTGGCGAACAAATCTGTCTGTGTCTTTTGAAATTACCTTCAATAAAACATCCTCATCAGTTATTCTTTTAACCGCTTCGCTTCTAACAACATTATCTTCATCTGTTAAAGCAATCTGTTTTAGCAACTCCTCATCATCAAGTTTTTGAACCAGGTCCAATCTGACATCCGCTTTTTTAGAGTTTAATGCAATTTCACGTAAAATATCCACATTTTCAATTCTGTCAAAAATCAGGGATCTTATTTTTGCATTGTCTTCAGTCAACGCTATGTTTGCAAGAGTTTCCTCGTTTCTGATTTTTTTAACGGCTGCTATTTTAACTCCCTCGTCACTGTCTTCGATTGCAACTTTCTGAAGCATTTCTTCACTGGTGAATGACTCCTTTTCAACGCATGTTTTTCTAATTGATTTATCCTTTGCCTTGAACACCAAATCATATAATACATCAGCATCATTTATCCTTTCAACTGAGGCATTTCTATATCTTTTGTCCTGTGCGTCCACTGCAATCCATTCAAGGGTTTTTTCATCACTTACTTTTTCAAATATTTCATCCACTTCGGGATTTTTTTTGGTATGAATTACAACTTCGGCGATGGATTTGTTATTTTCACCAAGTCTTTCCCATGCGAAACTTCTGACATCAAAAAACTGGGAATTTTCCGCAGCATCACGTAACAGTCGCTCATCCCTTACTTTATTAATGGCAATGAGTCTGATAGCACGGTCTTTAATTGTTTTTGATAAATCAAGTGCAACGTACTGGTCAGTAATCTGGTCAGCGGCGGCCGCCCTTTCAAATCTGTCCTTGCTGTTTGTGGCTATGTCTTTTAAAAGTAACTGATCTTCATCTATTTCCAAATCATCCGGAATAACCTTTTTTTCACTGGATTTTTGTTTTTTATCGTCATTTTTTTTAAATCTGTCAAATAATCCCATTTTAATTTACATCCCTATACATTTTCTCCAAAAATACTGCAAGTGAAATAATATCCTGTGCATTGTGCTCAATTATCGGAACAACAGGCCCTATATTATTATTTTCCAAATAAGCATCATAGTATCCAGGAATATATCTGCCTGGAACATCATCTTTTCTTTCAATACCAAACAATTCCTCTTCAATTGTTTGAAGTTTGCAGTTATCAAGATTTTCTCCCCACAGATTTTTTGCAAAATACATCAAATCCAGATGAGCCAAATCAAGATTTGCATCAATTCTGTTATATATACATCTATTTTTTATATAAGGTATATCAAAAGTTTTTCCATTGAAGGTGACATGTACCGAATTTTCATCAAGATGTGAAAGATAAGCATCAATAATATTTGCCTCCTCGACATAGTCTCTTAAAAAGTACTGTGAGACAATAATTTTATCACCGCTGATTTGTCCAACACCTATCAATATTATGACCCCATTAGACAATCCCTTTGTTTCAATGTCCATGAATCTGAAGTTTTCTCTATCGGTAAGACTGATGCTTTTTAATATATTTTCTCTGCATTTTTTTGAATAGATGTTGCTGTCAAGCAAATCGACAATTTCACAATAGGACATCTCTTCAAGTTTTTTTATGAATTTTTCCGCCCTTTCACCATACCTGTCATGATTTGTGAGGGACTGAATTGTTGGATATCCCTTTTTTTTAAGATTCCGTTCTGTTCCGGGACCAATTTTTGGAAGGAGCTTTAAATTGAAGTTCATCTGCTGTTTGAAATGGTTGTCTTTTAGGGTGAAGCCGATTTTTTCCTTTTTCGTTATTTTCAACACGTCACCGAATGACGACGACGAGATTTCACAGTCCAGGACATCCTCAAGTGATTTTGAATCATATTTAATCAGAAGCCTTTCCCTAAAGTCATCATAATATTTTGAAGACAATTTTTTTTGTTTGCTTTTAACATCCTCAGAGTGATTTTGTGAATTTAGGAGCGCATTTTTCAGATATTGTTCAAAATTATAATCTTGCATAGTCTGATTTAAGTTTATAGAATTATTACATAATAAATCTTTTTAATAAAGTATACTTGAATTTTTATAAAATATAATAAATTTTATATACTATTAATTTCAAACAGTATAAGTGGCTACACAGTAGCCGAGAGATAGATTAAACAGCCAAATTTTAAATTCATTTCTCTAAAAAACAAATAGTCAGGCAGTTAATACATAACAACTGCCTGACCCCTCAAAAAAACTATTTTTAAAAATAAACCGCATAAGTTAGAAAAGTATATAATATTTCAAACTAAAAAATAATAATAACCAATAAATTTTAGGGTTCGAAAATGAAACTGAAACTAGCTATTATATGTGGAGTGCTGATATGGATTATAACAACCATCCTGACTGAAATCGTCAACCCTATTTTCACATCCCACCTTCCCCACATCAATATTATCGTACCAATAATCACCATCATAGTAACCGGGTTTTTCGGAATAATATACATACGAAATATTGAAACAAACGAGGTAGTGGAGGGAATAATAGCCGGAATTATATTTATTATAATAGATGTGGTAATTGACTCATTTGTTTACATCCTGCCAAACTCACAAAGTCTGATTATAGGAAATTACCCTCTGCATCTTGCTTCAAATATAATAATTACTTTATTAATTACAACATTTTTAGGATATCTTGCCCAAATGACTATTGATTTAAAATAAGGAGAAAATGAATTATGATACCAAAATCCCATCCTCGCTATGAATCATTACTGCTGAGAGACAAAATGGTTAAAGCATCAAATGAAGGATACCTGGCCGATTCAGCATTAATTGCCCATGGCAGAGGAGAAGCCTTCGATTATCTAATTGGAGAACATACCACATATCCCGCCAAAAGAGCGATGTATGTCGGCGTTGCTGCACTACTATTGTCAAATAATCCGGTAATATCTGTCAACGGCAATGCAACCGCACTGGCATGTGATGAAATAATCTATTTGGCAAATGCCATTAATGCAAAAATAGAAATCAACCTGTTTTACAGAACCGATGAAAGAGTAAAAATCATTACACAATTATATAAAGACCACGGATACGAAGATATTTTAGGCACACTTGATGATGATATCGAACATTTAAGTGACATTAAAAATCCAAGGGCAACAGCCAGCAAAAAGGGAATTTACACAGCAGATACAATATTAATTCCACTTGAAGACGGAGACAGAGCCGAAATACTAAAAAAAAGCGGGAAAAAAATCATCACAATCGATTTGAATCCCCTTTCAAGAACATCAATAATGTCAGACATATCAATTATGGACAATATCGTTCGTGCAGTACCTTTAATGACAAAAATAGCTGAAGATTTAAAAACCCAAGACAAAAAAGTCCTGAAAGAAATGGTAAACGAATTTAACAATGAAGAAAACTTAAATGAATCATTGCAACAAATTAGGTTAAAAGAGTGAAGAATATGGAGATTATGGGAATATCCGGCCTACCAGGTTCCGGAAAAAGTTTAGTTTCAGACATTGCATCATCAAGAGGTGCAATAATCGTGAGTATGGGAGACATTATCAGAGAAGAAGCTAAAAAAAGAGGCGAAAGTACTAAAGAAACTGCCCGAAACTTAAGGGCAGAACATGGAGAGTACATTGTTTCAGAGTTAACAATCAAAAAGATAAAACAGCTTCAGGAGGAAGGAGTTGAAAATTCAATTATAGTTGAAGGCATCAGAAGTCCACGTGAAGTGGACATGTTTAAGGAAAACTTTGATAACTTCATTATCCTTTCCATTTTTGCAAATCCTACCCTTCGATTTGAAAGACTGTTAAACAGAATGAGAGAAGATGACTCCACTGAGTACTCTGAATTTAAATCACGAGACCAAATGGAACTGGATTTCGGTATTGGAGACGTTATTTCATTGTCCGATAAAATAATCATAAACGAAAGTGATCTGGAAAGTTACAGAAATGAAATAGAAGAATTTTTAGATGAAATTAATCTATAAACTCCTTATCCTTTAAAACTGCATCTTCGATAATGAAAACACCACTGTCAAGATGCCATTCTTTTTTATATTTTAAAATTTCAATTTTCTTTTTGAATATTGGTCCGTCAATAGCCAAAGTTTCGGCCTCCCCTCCTTCAAAGGCAATGTCCACCTTGTATTTTTCATTAAGTTCAACCAGTTCGTCAATGGTTTCATCATCAATTATTCGCCCGAGCCATGATTCATCAAATCCCCAGGCTGCAACTCCACTTATAACTATTTTAAAACCCAATGAAACAATATTTCGCATGTATTCCAGTTCGTCAACATGCCAGTATGGGGAAAAAATCTTCAGACCAGTTTCCGCACCCAGCTTTTCAATTCTTGATTTCTGATAAACTGAATAAAGCGCACCGGTATATACTGCTTCAATGCCCAGTTCATTCAACTTTTTAAAGGCATTCTTTAAATCCTTGAGTTCCTCTTCCTTAATGCCGTCGGTTTCAATAGACATTATTGGAATCTCAAGTGCCTCTGCAAGCAGATCAGTGACATGAATATTGGGAACGTGAAACATATATGATTCATCATTCCGGGATTTAACAGAAAGAAGATATTTAACATTTTCCCCTGCTTTTAAAGCAGCATAAACAGCCATTGTACTGTCTTTACCACCTGAAAATAAAACTGCAACATTCATACTATCGCTTACGCCTTTTTCCAATGAATTTTCTAAATCTTCTATATGCAGGAACAACAGAATCGAAATAAATTCCGATTAAGGCAACAACTACACCAACCCCTCCGCAAATTAGGGTAAATTCAAAATTGGACAGCATTGATGAGTTGGTAGTATTCACAGTATCCTGAACCGGACCCTCAATTTTACTTGCAACAATTCCCTTATTCAGCAAAATATGCTCAAAATCATCTAATGAAGATGAATCAACAACTAAAACCGCCTGGATTTGAGCATAGGAAATTGTTTCACCATAAACTAATTTAAACCAGTCTGAAAAAGATTTTAATGCCTCAGATGAAGTGTAATTATCTTCAAGTTCAATATTTATCCTATCGGAAGTTACATTATAGTGTTTATAGTGAGAATCGATGTTTCCAACAATACTTTCAAAATAATCCTTCTCTTCGGGATTAAAACTCCACATCGGAATCGAAACCGATGTTTCATCAAAAGATTTGAAACCATTTGTTGAAGATAAATTCTCCCTTAAACTGTCCGTATCAATGGAAGAGGATAAATCCAGGTACAATGTCTCTTCATTATTCGGAATGTTTTTTTCAACAACACTCGCCACTGCAGGCAACTCATCATAAATCGGATCCAGGAAAAATGCCCCACCAATTGAACCGATTAAAAAAGCCACAAAAAGTACCAGAAGGACCTCACGCTTTGGCATGTACTTTCTTAACATCCCTATTGAAAAGACAAATACCATCATTATAATAAATAGAATTATATAAATAACCGTAGTAATTATGTCCATAAAAATTCACACACATTAAACTATTATATTAAACTATTAAATCATAATAGTTAAAAAAACTTTGTATGTGAATTTCAGC